>JBGPBV010000058.1:0-38167 GCA_041481445.1 Vicinamibacteria bacterium | reverse complement strand
GAGGTCGCGTTCGCCGTCCAGCGCGAGAAGTCGCCCGTCTGGAAGCCGTCCTGGAAGATGAGGTCCACGAACTCGAGAGCGCCGATGTCGCACTGCGGCCCCTGGGGACGCGCGGTGCCGACCTGGTCGGTGGCCGGACAGGCCAACCCGGCGTCGATGGCCGGGCTGTCGAAGTGCAGCGCGTGGGTGAAGGTGGAGCCGCCGTTGTTCTGGAACGCGCTCAGCTTCGGATCCACGCCGGTGATGTTGGACGCGGTGTCACCCGCCATGAGGCAGCCGCTGAGGCTGCGGATCAGGTTGTGACCCTGGGAGGTCAGGTGGGCGGCGGTGGCCGCGCAGTCGGGGCCTCCAAGGGGCGCCGTGTTGTTCGCGATGATCGTGTTCTTGATGCTGGTCGTGTCGCTGACCCCGAGGCCGCCCGCGAAGTTGCACGTGTTGAGGGTGATCGTGCTGCTGGTGATGGTGAGCGACCCCTGGGCGTTGAGGATGCCGCCGCTGCTCGCCACGCACGAGTTGCCGCTGATCGTGCTGTTGTTCACGGTCATGATTCCGTTCGCGGTGTTGAGGATGCCGCCCGCCAGCGCGTTGTTGCATTCGGCGGGGGTGGCGCAGCCGAAGCCGGACACGTTGGCGGCGAACGTGCTGCCGTCGATGCTCATCGTGCCGTCGTTGTCCAGGCCGCCGGTGTCGTAGCGCGCCTTGTTGTTGCTGAACGTGCTGTTCTGGATGGTCATGTTGCCGGTGCTGATGCCGCCTCCCACCTGGAGGGCCTGGTTGCCGTCGATGACGCTGAAGCTGATGTTCATGATCGCGGTGTTCACGAACCCGCCACCCTGAGCGGTGTTGATCAAGTTGCCGGCGCTCTCCGCGATGTTGTTGGTGATCGAGCTGTTGATGATGGTCACCGTGCTCGAGGCGCCCAGGATCGCCCCCGGACCGCCGCTGATCCCGCCGCCGCTGACGAAGGCGCCGGTCAGGCTGCTCACCTTGTTCCCGGTGATGTTGCTGTTCACGACGGTGAGGTTGTGGAAGCTGCCGACCCCGCCGGCGCCCACGCGGGTCAGGCAGCCGGTGACGTTGACCGAGCTCAGGGTGAGGACCCCGGTGTTGCGCACGCATCCCGCGAACGAGGAGTCGACGGTCGGGTCCACGTAGCCGTTGCGGATCGTCATGTTCGAGATGACGACCGCGTTCGTGGAATGGTTGTCGAAGATCCGGTGGATGCCGCTGAACGGAGTGGCCCCGCTCTGGACGAACGTGCTGCCCACGCCCGCCCCGTTGATGGTCATGGCGGCGAGCATGTCGAGGTCGCCGATGTTCGGGTTGGTGGCGGCATCGTCGCCGCCCGGGATGGTGAGGGTGTAGGTCCCGGCGGGAACGGTGATGGTGGAACCCGGCGCCGCGTTGGCCGCGTTCACGGCTTCCCGCAAGGAGCAGTCGCCCACCGCGCACGCGCCGGGCACCGGGTCGTCGGTCCGGCTGACGGTGAAGGACGCCGCGCCCGCCGACGACGCCCCGAGCAGGACCGACGACACCGCCGCGAGAATCGCGCCGGATCGAACCGGCGGCCGTACACGCATCACCGCTCCTTTGCTTCGAGGGACTTCCGTCCGCGTTGTTCCTTCGTGCCTCATCAGTTTTTGTAGCACGCGGGCGACGACCGGGCAAGGCGCGGTCCGCTGGAGAGAGCGCGCGCTTTTCGGTCTACGTCCGGTACGTCAGCGAGATGGAGACAACTGTGCGACGGATCACCGGCCCCGCCGCGGCCCCGAATTCTTGACGCACCTCTCGGCCCTACGCTACATTGCCCCGTTTCCATGACCCTCGACGGTTGACCCCTCCCGTGCCCCGCGCGCTCGCCCACCTACTCGCCTCCGTGGCCCGGACGTTCAGGAGCGAGGGCGTGAGCGGACTGGTGCGACGGACCCGGGCACGGCTCGGGTGGTCGCGCTCCCCGTCGCCACCTTCCGCCGCGACCGTCACCCCCGTCGAGCTGATCCGTCTCGATGGCCGCTCCCCGGCCGCGTTCGCCGCCCTCCTGAGCTTCCCCGAGGCTCCCAAGCCGATCGTCTCGGTGGTCGTTCCCGCCCTGAACAAGATCGAGTACACCCTCTGCTGCCTCTCCGCGATCGAACGGCGGCGGCCGGCGGCCGCGTACGAGGTGATCGTCGTGGACGACGGGTCGTCGGACGGCACCTCGGAGCTGCTCTCGCGGGTTCCGGGCCTCCGCTGTCTCCGCAACCCGGCCACGCTGGGGTTCGTCCTCTCCGCCAACCGCGGCGCCCTGGCCGCGCGCGGCGACTACATCCTCTTCCTGAACAACGACACCCAGGTCCAGGAGGGCTGGCTCGATTCCCTCCTGCGCGTCTTCGAGGCCGACCCGCGCGTTGGGATCGCCGGCTCGAAGCTCGTCTACCCTTCCGGCCACCTCCAGGAAGCGGGGACGGTGATCCGGGGCGACGGGACGGTGGAGCTGGTCGGGCTCGACGACGACCCCGGCAAGCCCGAGTACAACCGCCCCCGGCCGGTCGACCACTGCTCGGGCGCGAGCCTGATGATCGAGCGCTCCCTGTTCGAGAAGATCGGGGGCTTCGACGAGCGCTATGCCCCCGCCTACTACGAGGACTGCGACCTGTCGCTCAAGGTGCGCCAGGCCGGGCGCACGATCGCCTACGTCCCCGCTTCCGTGGTGGTGCACCACCTGAGCGTCACCACCGCCGAGGGCGATCAGGACCTCAAGCGCGCGCAGGTCGAGGTCAATCGCGGCAAGCTGCTCGAGCGCTGGGGGACGGTGCTCGAGGAGGCGGAGCGGGTGCGGGCCATCGCCTTCTATCTCCCCCAGTTCCACCCCATCCCCGAGAACGACGCCTGGTGGGGGGAGGGCTTCACGGAGTGGACCTCGGTCGCGCGCGCCCGGCCGGTCTTCAAGGGCCACCTCCAGCCTCGTCTTCCCGCCGAGCTCGGCTTCTATGACCTGCGTGTGCCCGACGCCCGGCAGAAACAGGCCGACCTGGCCGCGGCCCACGGCCTGCACGGCTTCTGTTACTACTACTACTGGTTCAACGGGAAGCGGCTGCTCGAGCGGCCGCTGAGAGAGGTCTTGGCCAGCGGCGCGCCCGATTTCCCCTTCTGCCTGTGCTGGGCCAACGAGAACTGGACGCGCCGCTGGGATGGACGAGAGGACGAGGTCTTGATCGCCCAGCGCTACTCGCCCGAGGACGACCTGCGGTTCATCGAGAGCCTCCTCCCCTGCTTCGCGGACCGGCGATACATCCGCATGGAGGGGCGGCCGCTCCTCCTCGTCTACCGGGCCGAGGTGCTGCCCGACGCGCGCCGCACCCTCGCGCGGTGGCGCGAGGTCTGCCGGGTGGCGAGTGGCGACGAGATCTACGTGGCCAGCGTGGAGAGCTTCGGCGGGTTCGCGGTGGGCGATCCGCGCCGCTTCGGGTTCGATGCCGCGGTGGAGTTCCCTCCGCACGGCTGGGCGGTCGAGACGGCCGCGCCCGCGGAGCTCCTCGTCGAGCGGTTCGAGGGCCGCTTCTACGACTACGCGAGGACGGCCGACAACTTCCTCCGCCGGCCGCTGCCGAGCCACCCGCTCCTGCGCGCCGTCACGCCCTCCTGGGACAACTCCCCGCGACGGTCGACGCGGGCCCACATCTTCACCGGGGCCTCGCCGGCCGGCTACGAGCATTGGCTTCGCCAGGTGGTGGACCAGACGCGGCAGCTCCGCTTCGGGGACGAGCGGACCGTCTTCATCAACGCCTGGAACGAATGGGGCGAGGGCTGCCACCTGGAGCCGGACCAGCATCACGGGAGGGGGTACCTCGAAGCGACGCGGCGGGCCCTGGGTGCGGTGCGGGTGGAGCCACGCGGCGACGCCGTGGCCGCCGCCCCCGGCCGCCGGACGTGAGCCTCACCCGCCGGTGGCTCCGCGGGCTCGTGGGCCCCCTCTCGCGCAGGGCGCGCGCGGTCCTGGCGAGCCGTGGCGTCGCTCCCTCCCCCCCGCGGACGGAGGTGAGCCGGCGATCGGAGAAAGGACCGCGGGGCGCCACGCTCGTAGGCCATCCCCATGCCGTCCTCGGCGTCGGCGAGTACCTGCGCGCCGCCGCCAAGGCTTTCGCCGCGGCCGGCATCCCGTTCCGGATCCGGAACGTCTACGACTGGAACGACCACCTCGCCGACAAGCACCCGACGTTCGAGTTTGCCGACCGCATCACGAAGGAGAGCCCGTTCGACGTCAACATCTTCCACATGAACGCGGACGAGATGGCGGGCGCGCATTCCGCCCTCGGCGACTCGTTCTTCTCCAGTCGATACAACATCGGCGGCTGGCACTGGGAGCTGAGCCGGTTCCCCGACGCCTGGCTGCCCGCGCTCGACCTCGTGGACGAGATCTGGGCGACGTCGCGCTTCATCCAGCACGCCATCGCCGAGAAGGCCCGCTGTCCCGTGATCTGGATGCCGCACCCCATCGACATCGAGCGGCGAGGGCGGTACACGCGCGCCGCGTTCGGGCTCCCCGAGGCCTCCTACCTGTTCCTGTTCGCCTTCGATTTCACGTCCTATGTCGCGCGCAAGAACCCGTTCGCGGTGTTGAAGGCCTTCGGGCAGGCGTTCCCGGAGGGCGGAGCGGACTCGGTCGGCCTCGTGATCAAGCTCAACGGGACGGGCGTCCGCTCCCCGGAGGCCAAGGCCTTCCTCGCCTCCCCGGAGCTCGCCGATCCGCGCATCCACGTGATCGACGAGATCCTGGACGGTGCCCGCATGCACGCCCTCATCGAGGTCTCGGACTGCTTCGTGTCCCTGCACCGGTCAGAAGGGTTCGGCCGCGGCCTGGCGGAAGCGATGATGCTGGGCAAGCCCGTCGTGGCCACCGGCTACTCCGGCAACACCGACTTCACCAACCCGACCAACGCCTGCGTCGTGGACTACACGATGGTCCCGGTCGGCGCGTCGGAATACCCGTACCCGCAAGGCCAGATGTGGGCGGATCCGGACGTCGAGCAGGCGGCCTGGTACATGCGAAGGCTGGCGCGGGAGCCCGCCTACGGAGCGCGATTGGGCCGCCGGGCCGCCGCTTTCGTGCGAATGCAGCACGGACCGGCGGCGGTGGGCGCCCGCTGTCGCGCGCGGCTCGAGAAGCTGGGCGGGCGGTGACCGGTCTGCTGGCCCGCCTGCTCGGACGGGCGGGCGCGGGCGGCGCGCCGCTGACGGTGGTCCCGGGGATCCGTTGGTTCTCCGACCGCGGGGCCTATGCCGCCTACGTCGAGCCGACGCGCCCGGAGCGGCGAGCCCGGGAAGCGGAGATCGGAGGGAGGCGGGTCACGACCGGCTTCTGCACGTTCTGCGCGGCTCCCCGCACCTTCGTCGTCTCCGCGGGGGCGATGGTGGGGACGAACATCAACCTCCGCGAGGGCCTCATCTGCCGGCGATGCCGTCTTCGCAACCGGCTCCGGCTCCTGTTCAAGGCAATCGAGGACTGGAGCGGAGGAGCGGCCGCGCTCCGCGCGAGGAAGGTGTACCTGGCCGAGCGGGTGACGTCCTTCTACGTCCGCATGGCCGAGCGCGTCGGGGACCTGACGGCGAGCGAGTACCTCGATCCCGCCTTCCGATCGGGCAGCGTCCATCGGCGGCGTGGGCGGCGCGTCCGGCACGAGGACCTGTGCCGTCTGTCGTTCCCCGACGAGTCGTTCGACCTCGTCGTGCACGGCGACGTGCTGGAGCACCTGGCGGACGACGGCGCGGCCCTGGCCGAGATGCGCCGGGTGACGCGCCGCGGGGGGGCGATGCTGTTCTCCGTCCCCTTCCTTCACGACCGCGTGGAGCACGAGGTGCGGGCCACGCTCGCGGACGACGGGCGGATCGTCCACCACCTCCCCGCGGTCCATCACGGCAACCCGGTGTCGGGGGAGGGATCGCTGGCCTTCCGGGCCTACGGCTGGGCCCTCCTCGACGATCTGCGCCGCGCCGGGTTCGACCGCGCGGAGGTCGGTGCGCTCACGGAGCTCGACCTGGGCTTCGCCTCGAGCAACAGCGACTACGCCGATTACATGGAGCCGATGGTCGTCCGCGCGCTGCGCGCCCCGGCCTGAAGGCGCGCCCGGATCAACCGGTCGCGACCGCCGCCTCCGCCCCCAGCAGGTGGAGGGCGGCCCGGTACTCGGCGATCACCTTCCCCGGGTCTCCCTCCGCTTCGAGGCGCCCGTGGAGGAGGAAGCCGGCCCGGTCGCACATGCTCCGGATCGTCTCCATGGCGTGGGAGACGAGCACGATCGTCGTCCCCCGGCGCCGGAGGTCCTCCATCCGTGCCATGCACTTCTGCTGGAAGCGCTCGTCGCCGACGGCCAGGACCTCGTCGATCAGCAGGATCTCGGGCTCCAGGTGCACGGCCACCGCGAAGCCGAGCCGCGCATACATGCCCGTCGAGTAGTTCTTGACCGGGGTGTCGATGAACTGCTCGAGCTCCGAGAAGGCCACGATCCGGTCGTAGATGGCGTCGGTCTCCCGCCGGGAGAGGCGGAAGAGGGAGGCGTTGAGGTAGATGTTCTCGCGCCCGGTCAGCTCCACGTTGAAGCCGACCCCGAGCTCGATCATCGGGGCCACCCGCCCGTGGACCACGAGCTCTCCGCTCGAGGGCTGGAAGATCCCGGCCATGATGCGCAGCAGGGTGCTCTTCCCGGAGCCGTTGGGGCCGACGATGCCGATGGATTCGCCCTTGGCCACGGTCAGGGTGACGTCGCGCAGCGCCCAGAACGTCTCGACCTGCTCGCGGTGGCGCGGGTTGAAGAGGCTGAGGGCCTTGACCTTCAGGTCCCACGAGCGGTTGTGCTTCAGCAGGAACATCTTCGAGACGCCGCGCAGCTCGATCGCACGCTCCATGCGGCCTAGACCAGCTCGGCGAAGCCGGCGCTGCGACGCCGGAAGATCGCATGGCCGAGGACGAGGGTCACCACCGCCCAGGCGATCACCGTCGTTCCCACCGCGAGGTCCGGGAGCACGCCCCGGACGAGGATGTCCTGGTAGGCCACGGTGAAGGCGGCCAGGGGACTCGTCCGGAAGAACACCTTGAGCGGTCCGGGCGCCATCTGCACCTGGTAGACGATCGGGGTCAGCCAGAAGAGCAGCATGAGGGCGAACTCTGTGAAGTGGGAGACGTCGCGGAACGAGGTGGTGAGCGCGGAGAGGGCGAAGGCACAGCCGATCGTGAAGAGGAGGTGGACGAGGGCGAGCGGGATCACCATCAGGGCCACCCAGCTCAGGGGCACCCCGTCGATGAGGATGACGACCGGCAGCACGGCGGCCATGGCGAGGATGAACTGGGTGAACGTGAAGAGCACGGTGGCCACCGGAAGGACCTCGCGCGGGAAGTACACCTTGCGGATGAGGTTGCCGTTGCCCACGATGGCGTGGGTGGAGGCGGTGAGCGCGCCCGCGAAGAACTGCCAGGGCATGAGGCCGGCCAGCAGGAAGAAGGTGAAGTGCGGGATGCCCGTGCGCATGACGTACTTGAACGCGATCGTGTAGACGACGAGCATCATCAAGGGATTGACGAGGGACCAGAGGAACCCGAGGATCGAGTCGCGGTACTTGAGCTTCAGGTCCTTCGCGACGAGGTTACGGACGAAGGCCCGATAGGCGACGATCTCCCGAAACAGGAAGCCCTCCAGGAAAGCGTCATTATACAGGCGGGCCGCGGCTCAGCGCGGGCGGCGGAGGATGTGGGCCTCCAGCGTGAACGCCGTCGTCTCCGGGAGGACGATCGGCCCCCGCTCCACGACGACGAAGCCCTGGAGCACGACGAGGCTCGAGATGAGCGTGGTCGAGGTGCCGGTCGCCTCCACCAGCTCCGTGACCAACCGCGTGGGCGGGGTCTCCCTGGCCCAGGCGTGGCCGGGGGCGTGGAATCCCGGCCAATGCCCCCAGGCCCAGTCCTCGATGACGTAGAGCCCGCCCGGGCGCAGCAGCGGGAAGAGGGTCTCGAAGCTGGCTTTGGTGGGCCCGTAGAGGTGGGAGGCGTCGTCGATCACGAGGTCCAGGGGGCCATCGAACTCGGAGGCCACGAGCTTCCGCAGCGTGCGCGCGTCCGCCTGGTCGATCCCCCAGTGGATCTTGAGCCGCGGCCCGAGCTGGCGTGATCTCACGTAGTCCTGGAAGTACCGGTCCGGCCGCCGGGTCAGGTCGGCCCCGACGTGCTTGGCGGGCTGGAAGTACTCGAACCAGAAGGCGGAGCTGCCGCCGTCCCAGACGCCCAGCTCGAAGACGTTCCGCGGACGGAAATCCGGGCGCCGGGACCAGAACGCCTCGTACTGATCGATGAGCGGCTTGATCTTGTAGAACTCGAAGCAGCTCTCGCCGCCGTCCCAGGACTCGCTCTTGTAGTGCGCGAGCCGGAAGACGAGATCACCCAGGAGCATCCGGTCGGGGCGCCAGACCAGTCTCTTGAACACGTGCTCGTTCTCCAGTGTGACAGGGGTCAGCGCGCCGGCCCCGGATCGTCCGGGCCCGATCCCCGCTGGCTCACCCACTCGACCATCCGGCGGAACCCGTCCTCGAACGTGTGACGCGGCTTCCAGCCCAGCGCGGCCTGGATCCTCCGATTGTCGGCGATCCAGCAGTCGGTGTCCCACGACCGGTTGGGCATGGACTGCCATCGCGGCTCCTCGGCGATCCCCAGGACGCGCCGGGCGAGGTCCACGACCTCTCGAAGCGAGGTCTGGACCCCGCTGCCGACGTTGTAGATCCCGCCCGCCTCCGGCTGCGGGCGCTCCGCCGCGAGGATGAACGCCTCGCAGACGTCGTCGACGTACACGAAGTCCCGGGCGACCTGGGGATCGACCAGGGGGGGCAGCGTGCCTTGCCGGCCCCTTTCGATCAGCGTGGGCAGGAGGCGTCTCGGGTCCTCGTACGGCCCGTACACCGAGTAGAGGCGCAGGGTGACGATGCGGAGGGCGTCACGCCGGGCGACGTGGCGGCAGAACTGCGAGGCGGCGAGCTTCGTGGCGGCATAGTCGCTGTTCGGCTCCGGCCGCTCGTCCTCGGAGGGGGAGTGGTCCTGGAACCCGTACTCGGAGGAGGAGCCGGCGTGCACGAAGGCCTCGAAGCCCACCGCCCGCGTCGCCTCCACGAGGTTGACGGTGCCCACCACGTTGGTGCGGACCATCTCGTGGACGTCCTTCTGGAACGAGTACGCGCCATGGGCGGCCAGGTGGAACACCCACTCCGCCGCCACCTCACGCGCGACCGCCCCCACCCCGTCCGCGTCCGCCAGCTCGGCCTCGTGGATGCGCACGCGCGCGGGCAGCCCGGCCAGCCGCCAGGACTCGTGGCGGGGCCGGACCAGGAGGTGCACGTCGTGCCCAAGGGCGACCAGGCGGCGGGCGAGGTTCGCGCCCACGAACCCCGTCCCCCCGGTGACCAGCGCGCGCTTCACGCTAGGGCACGAAGCTCTTGTAGTCGAGCGTCTCGAGGTACGGCCACGCCCGCGACCGGACCTCCGCCCGCTCGCCTTCCGACAGCTCGAGGGCGGTGGCCCGGTTCGCCTCCGGGCTCGCCCGCCGGATCGTGCCCCAGGGGTAGACCTCGTCGAGGACGTTGCCGTTCCAGCTCGGCTGCCGCAGGGTCTCCGCGCGCTCGAGGCCCATCGCCTCGCAGACCGGGCCCAGCGTCTCGTAGGGATCCCTCATCACGTCCTCGATGCGCACGATGTGAGCGCGGCCGGGGTGGAGCTCGCGATGGAGGAGCGCGAAGTACTGGTTGAGGGTCCAGCCGAGGAGATAGTCGTGGAGGGAGAGGGGAACCGGGCGCTTCTTGGTGTCGGCGTAGGCGGACCAGGGGTTGCGGACCACGTGCAGCACGTGGGCCGCGGGGAGGTCGGCGAGGATCTTCGCGGCATCGACGGTGATGATCGGGCTGTACCCGACGTAGAGAGACTGCCGCCCGGTACGCCGGTAGTCCTTCCAGGCCTCGAAGGTGGCCCGGAAGAACGCGGCCATGTTCCCGCCCCGGCTCCGCGGACCCTCGCCCACGATCTTGACGTAGCGGTCGCGCCGGTCCTCGTCCGAGAACTCGAACGGGACGTGACGGAACTTGCTGACCTGGGGCGTGCGCGCCCGGACCTTGCACTCCTCGTCGATGATCGCGTGGTAGTCGTCCTTCGGCGTCGCCTCCAGGGCGAAGGTCGGCCACCGGTACTTGACCGGGAAGACCGAGCTCAAGGCGTCGTTCACCAGGCGCGTGCCCGGCTGGGACTCGAAGGGGTACACGAACATCTGGGGGTGACCGTCGAGGAACCGATGGGTCGTGTTCCCACCGTTCTCGTACATGGCCCCGATCATCAGGAATCGAAAGTCGCTGCTCATCGCCGTCCTCTCGCGTGCGACCGGCGCCGATGGCGCCGCGTCTCGAAGGTGTAGAAGAGGGTACGTTCCCGGGCGGTGGCACGTCGGCCGCCGGCCCGGAACGGAAAGCCCGTACCCATGGACACGGGGAGCCAGTCGAGGGCGAAGATCTGGTTGCCCGCCGGCCAGAGCAGGCTGCCCAGCACCTCGCCCTTCGTGACGTCCACGGCGTGGACGCCGCAGAGGCTCCGGTCGACGTCCAGGCCGGGGGCGTACTGGCGGAACCGCGGGATCACGCGCGACGTGCCCACGAAGGCCACGTCGCCGTGGAAGGCCAGGCCGCGCGTCCAGCCCGGCAGCCTCACCGCGGGCACGAACCGGCCTCTCTCCGCCGGGCCCAGCTCCCCGTAGCCGCTGTTGGCCACCCACACCCGTCCACGGTGCAGGCGCGCGGAGTGCGGGCGGGTCAGGCCGCGGACGATCGGCTCGCGCGTCGCGCCCGAGAAGATGACGCCCCGGCCATCGACGGCGAAGTTGCGATCTCCGGGACGCCGTCGCGAGGGCCGGTCCGTCGAGGCCGAGAAGAAGGAGCGGGAGAGGCTGGAGCCGGAGGCGATCGAGTTGAGCTGGAGGACGTTGCGCTCGAAGAGGGGACCCCTCTCCGCCTCGATGCACCGCGGCCACCAGACGCGCGTCCAACCGCCTTCGTCGAGGCGGACGACCGCGTTGTGGCCGACCGCGTTCGCGTGCAGGACCCCGCCGATCAGCGCCAGGTCGTGGACGTACAGGCAGCCCGGGTAGAACCGCGATCGAACGGGGACCAGGATCCCCCCGCCCGCGACCGCGGGGGCGTCGAGGCGAGGGACCGCGCCCGTGGTGGGCGCGAGGTCCAGCACCTGGTTCGGGTTGCGCGTGCTGGCGATGTGCACGACCGCTCGCTCGCGGTCGACGACCAGACCGGAGGGATGGGGCAAGCGGAGGAAGGTCACCGCCGGACGGCCAGCCGGGGCCTGAAGCGCCATGACGAGATGCTCGTACTCCCGCGTCACGAGCAGGGTGATGCCGGCGGAGGCGAGGACGTCCCAGAAGGCCCCCCGGACGTGGTGCCGAAGGAGGGCCGCTCCCGTGTGGGAGGCTTCCGTCCAGGCGGACGCGATCTGGGCGGGATCGCGCCACTCCGCGTGGTGCTGCTTCCACAGGTTCGCGAAGGCCGCCGGCATGGGCTAGGCGCGGCCCCAGGCGCGCCGCAGGCGCCAGGCGCCGAGGTAGAGGCGGGCGGCGGTGCCGTACCCGGTCGTCGACCGGCCGCCGTGGCGGCGCGTGGAGAAGATGGGCACCTCGATCATGTGGTAGCCCTCACGGCGGCAGGTGGCCACGAACTCGAGGTCGATCAGGTCGTCGTCGTGGCGCAGGGCGAACAGCTTCCCCAGCCGTCTCGGGAAGACCTTGGGGGTGCCGTTGACGTCCCAGCACGCGAGGTCGAAGAGCAGGCGGCACTCGAGGTTGTAGAGCAGCGACCCGAGGCGCCGCCACAGGCTCTCCCGGATCTTGCGATTGGCCTTGACCACCGTGTCCGGAAAGGCGACCGCATACAGCACGAGCAGGGCCAGGTCCTCCGCGCCCGTCCGCGCCGAGTTCGTGTAGCAGATCGTCTCGCCACGCGCCTCCTCGATGCCGCGGCGGACGGCGCGTCCCCATCCCCCCTTGTCCATCTCGACCGTTCGCACGTGGGGAAGCTCGCGGGACAGGGTCCGGCAGATCTCGATCGACCGGTCGCGGCAGGCATTCGCGACGAGGATGGTCTCATGAGGGGCGCGCACCCTCGCCAGCACCGCCTCGAACTCCCGTACGACCTCCTCGACGTGATCGGCCTGGTCGTGCACGGGCAGGATGATGGAGACGAGGCCAAGCGGGTCGGACGGCGCCGCCGCCGAAGGCGGCGGCGAGGTCAACGCACTCCCCGCAGGGCGTCCAGGGCCGTATCCACGAGGCGGGCGGCGGAGACGCCGTAGCGCTGCTCGTACCACGCCTGGCTGCCGGTCGAGCCGTCTCCGAGCCCGCGCACCCCACAGCGGACGACGCGGCATCCGAGGCCACGCTCGGCGACGACCTCGCAGACGAGCGAGCCGAGGCCTCCGACGACGTTGTGGGCCTCGACGGTGAGGGCCACGGGGAACTGGGCAAGGAGGCGAGCCAGATCGCTTTCCGGCGCCGGGCTCAGGCAGGCGGCAACCCCGAGCGTGCCCCGCACGCCCCTGGCCGCCAGCAGCTTCAACGCCTTGTCCGCCTCCGTCGCCACCGCGCCCATGGCGAGGACGAGGACGTCCCTACCCTCCCCGATCACCTCGATGCGGTCCAGGGCGAAGCGCCCCTCCAGGCCGTCGACCACCGCCTTCTCGTCCTTTCCGAGACGGTAGTAGATGGGACCGGGCCGGTCCCAGGTCGCGGCCAGGGCGGTGGCGGCCTGACGGGCGTCGGCGGGCGCCACCACCGTCATGGCCGGCTGAAGCCGGAAGACGCCGACGTCGTCGAGCGCGTGGTGCGTGAACCCGTCCACGCCGTATTCGAAGCCTCCCCCTATCCCGACGATCCTCACCGGGAGCTGGTGGTAGACGGGACCGTTGCGGACGAACTCGTACGGGCGCAGGCTGGCGAACGTGGCGATCGAATACACGAAGGGAAGGAAGCCGGCCTCGGCCAGGCCGGAGGCGATGCCGACCATGTCCTGCTCCGCGACCCCGATGTTGAAGAACCGCCGCGGGAACCGCTCGACGAACGGATCCACGACCAGGTAGCCGAGGTCGCCCGTCAGCAGCAGCGGCCGCTCGTCGCGCTCGGCCAGGTCGATGAGGCCGCGGACGAAGGTCGCCCTCACGACGACGCCCCCGCCTCTCCGTCCACTTCCCGGAGCGCCTGGCGGTACTCATCCGCGGACATGGGCCAGTAGTGCCACTTCAGCTGGCCTTCCATGAAGGACACGCCCTTGCCGAAGGTGGTGTTGGCCACGACGACGTGAGGCGGTCCCTGGCGCGTGTCCAGTCCCTCGAGGAGCGCGGCCAGGCCGTCCAGGTCGTGGCCGTCCACCTCGCGCACGTCCCAGCCGAACGCGCCCCAGCGCCGGCCGAGCGGGGAGAGGTCCAGGACCTTGCTCGTCGGCCCCAGCGCCTGCTGGCGGTTGTTGTCGACGATCGCCACCAGGTTGGAGAGGCGGTGGTGGGCGGCGAACATCACGGCTTCCCACAAGGAGCCTTCGTTGCACTCGGCGTCGCTGACCAGGATGAACACGCGACGCGCGGAGCCTTGCAGGCGCGCGGCCAGGGCCGCTCCCGTCGCGATCGGCAGCCCGTGCCCGAGCGACCCCGTCGAGAAGTCGATTCCGGCCACGCTGTGGTCGGGGTGGACGCCGAGACGACTGCCGTCCACACAGAAGGAGTCGAGGTCCGCCCGCGTGAGGTGGCCGGCCAGGTGCAGCGCGGCGTACAGGGCCAGGGCGGCATGGCCCTTCGAGAGGATGAAGCGGTCGCGGTCGGAGCGAGCCTCCGCGGACGGCCGGAGAACCCGCGTATAGAGGACGGCCAGGAGATCGGCGACGGAGAGCGCCGAGCCGATGTGGCCGACGTTGGCGCGCCGGGACTGCTCGATGACGATGTGGCGGATGGTGCGCGCTGCCTCGCGCACCTCCAAGGCGTCTCCCCGCAATCCCTCGCTCCCCTGTCGGCGGTCCGGTGCTTATACCCCGAGACTCCCTCTCGCACCAAGCGCGCGCCCATGGTGAAGGGCACGCCCATCGGGTACGATCGCGGGCCGAACTCGGCGACGGCGGCCGGCCGAGAGCCTCCGATCCGATCCGCGCGGACGCCTCCGCCCGATGTCGGGGGCGGGGCAGGAGAGGGCATGACCTTCGAGGCGGATACCGGCTATCGGTGGCGTCTCCTGACCCTCGCCCTCGTCGGGACGGTGTACTGGCTCTGCCTCCAGTTCGTCTTCGGCGGCCGCTTCGAGCCCTGGATTCCGAGCTCCGACGATTTCTACCTCTTCTTCACCCGGGGCACCCTGTTCCTGCCCGAGGTGCTCAAGCACCCGCGCTTCGTCGCGTTCGGAGTCGTGAATGTCTTCAACAAGTTCGGCTTCACGGCCACCGCCGTCGGGATCGTGGTGCTCGCCCTCGTCACCCTCGCCATCGTGGTCTGGACGGCCGCCAAGGTCATGGGGGCCGCACCGGCCTGGACGACGATCACCGTCTATCTGGTCGCGATCCTCGGCAACCCCCATTACTTCGAGGCGCACGTCTTCGACTTCTACCACACGATCGGGCTCTTCTTCTTCGCCGTGCTGGTCTTCATGTGGTACGGGGCGGCAGCCGCGCCGCCGCCCTCCCGACGCCTGCCCCTCCTCTTCCTCCTCGTCCTCCTGGCCGTGGGCTCGAAGGAGACGATCGTCCCCTGCCTCTTCCTGTTCTTCGGGTTCCACGGCCTGTTCGGGGCCAGGGAAACGAGGCCCCTCGCCCGCCTCCTGCTCGCCTGGTCCGCGATCCTGGTCGTCGCCCTGCTCGTCCAGGGCGCCGTTGTCGCACGCTACTCCTGGGTCCGTCTGGATCTCGGTCGTGGCACGCCGTACCGGATCGGCGTCGAGACGTTCTTCCCGACCCTCGTCCGCTACCTCCGCGACTTTGCGCCCTGGCCGACCCTGGGCCTGGTCTTCCTGGCCATGCTCCTGCAGAGGGACCTGAAGACCGGGCTCCTGTTTCTCGCCCTGGGCCTGGGGCCGTACGTGCCCATGTCGCTCCTGCCCGACCACGTGTACGACTTCTACGGCTGGATGGGGTTGCCCTTCGGCTACGCGCCCCTGCTGCTGTTGGACAAGCAGAAGCTCGCCGCACCCATCGCCCTGCGCAGCGGCCGGCTCGCGCTACCGGTCGGCCGCGCGTTGAACGTGGCGGCGGCGATCCTGCTCGCCCTCGACGTGAGGAGCGGAAGGAGCGCGGTGACGCACAACGCGATGGTGGCGAACGCGGACTACCATCGCAACATCCTGGCCAGCTTCGATACCGTGAGGAAGCACCTGGATGGATCGAACCACCTGCTCGTCCTCGGGCTGCGGCAGACCCACCCGTTCACGCCGAAGGGCTCGCGCTTCCTCGCGCGAAACCTGCTGTCTTCGGGCGGCCGGATCACGGTGGCGACCTACGGCGATCCGATGGACCACGCGCCCCCGCTCTTCGAGACGGAGCGAGCGAGCGACGCCGTGGACTGGCGGGATCACGCCGCCGCCCTGCAGGATCGGTCTCTCTACGACGGCTTCGTCACCTACGCGGCGGACGGCACGTTGATCGACGTGGTCACCAGCGAGGATCTGGCCGACCTGATGGCGGTGGCGCTGCGGCCCGGGGCCGGACCGTCGGAGATCGAGTCCGTCCTCCTGGACGGCCGGGGGGTCGCGAGGCGCTTCCGGAGGGCGACCCGGCGGTACGAGCCGCTCGCCTGCCCGGAGGGGGCTTGTGTGCTCACGTCCCCCGGCGTGACCGTCCGCGCGACGGCCAGCGGCCTGGGGGTGCACGCCCCGGACGACGATCCACAGCTCCTGCTCCCGGAGATCCCGTACGACAAGAACGAGAGCTGCCTCGTGCGCGTGGACCTGACGGTGCCCGCGGCCACCGTCCTGCAGCTCTTCTACCAGCGCGAAGGCGAGCCGAGCCCGGCCTACACCGAGAACCGGTCGATCGTGACGCCGCTGTTCGCCGGGCGCAACGTCCGCATCCTCGAGATCCCCGCGCCGGGGCTCGTGGGCCGCCTGCGGCTCGACCCGGGAGGACTGCGTGGAGACTATGTCCTCCACGGCGTCGAGCTCCGGCAGGACTGACGGTTTCAGCGCGGGGCGGCGCCCGCCGGCGTGGAGAGCACCATCTCCGAGAGCTTGAACTCCATCGGCTTCGTGTCCGGATCGATGCGCAGGCTGTCGATGTCGGCGTTGACGGAGGCGATGAAGGTCTGCTCCTGTGGGCTGGAATTCAGGGCCGCGCTCTGCTGGTCGCGCTCGTTGAACGTCCCGCCGCGCCTCCTCCAGAAGACCTGGAAGAAGGCCGGCTTGCCGTCCGGGGTGGTGAGGGTGAACCGCAGGCGAACGGTGCAGATCCCGCCGTAGTTCGGCAAGGCGAGGACGACGTGCGGGTCGGGCCCCTCGCCGCGGCCGTGGTTGTCCTTCCACTTCATGTCGTGCCAGCCGACGGCGTTCACCGCCACCGGCACTTCCTGGGTGCACGGGCCCACGGCGGCCGCCTTCGGCGCCTCCGCCGCCACCGCCGCCGGCGAGGGCGGCGCCGCCGCCGGAGGCTCGCTGCCCCCGCCGCAGCCGGCCGCCGCCGTCAGCGCCACGATCAAACCGATGGCCCTTGCCCTGGGAAGATGATCCGTGATCGCTCGCTTGTCCATCGCGGGATTAGAACAACAGCGCCGGGCGCGCGTCAACTGCGGGGTCCGCGACGGGCACGGACGGCCGCGCGCGGAGAGTTCTGGTATCGTCCCTCCCGAAGCGAGCGCGCTTCCCACCACGGAGATCATCCAATGTCGAGACCCGGCCCCGCCGCCTACGACCCCGAGGACATCCGCCGCCGGCTGAGCGCGGTGCCCTGGTTCCACCGCTTCGAGATCCTGCCCGGCATCTTCACTCCCGGCCACCAGCCGACGGACGCCAAGGCGATCTTCAGCTACTTCGACGTGCCGCCGGACTTCACGGGCAAGAAGGTGCTCGAGGTCGCGACCTGGGACGGCCCCGTCGCCTTCGAGGCCGAGCGGCGGGGAGCGAGGGTCACCGCCCTCGACATCCAGGATCCGACCAAGACGGGGTTCAACGTGGCCAAGGCGATCCTCGGCTCCCAGGTGAAGTACGTCGAGGGAAGCGTCTACGACCTGACCACCCTGGTCCCCGAGCGGTTCGACTACGTCTTCTGCCTGGGCCTCTTCTACCACCTCAAGCATCCGGTGCTCGCGTTCGAGCAGATCGCGCGCGCCCTCGACGACGGAGGCCGGCTGTTCTTCGAAGGCGAGTGCCTGCGCACCTACGGCGAGGACGCGCAGGGCCGGCCGGTGGACGAGGAGTGGGTCCGCCGGCTGGCCGACTCGAACGTCCCCCTCGCCCTCTACTACGCCGACACCTACAAGGGCGACGACTCCAACTGGTTCGTCCCGAACTTCACCTGCCTGAAGGGCTGGCTGGAGACGGCGGGGCTCGAGGTGGTGCGGCACAGCTTCCTGGAAGCGCGCGGCAAGCCGCCGCTGCAGAGGGTGAGCGGAGTGGCGCGCAAGCGGCGCGGGCTGCGCACCGAGCACCGCCGCGTCGGCTACCTGGAGTAGGCCTTCTCCGAGAGCGCGGTGAGCCGCTCGAGGTACTGGAGCCCGACCGCCCGGTGGCTCAGCCGGGTCCTCACGTACCGTCCGGCGCGCCTCCCGAGGGCGCGCGCGAAGGGCCGGTCGTCGAGCACGTGCAGCATGTGGCTCACCGCCGCGTCCAGGTCGGGCTCCGCCCACACCTGTCCCTCCCCGAAGGGATAGGAGTCTGCCCCCACGAAGGTCATGCTGCAGGACACGAGGCACGCGGTGTCGGGGGTCATGAAGTCGAGGTTTCCCGAGTAGGCGGTCGCGATCACGGGCTTCTCGAGGAGCATCGCCTCCGCCAGCAGCCGCCCGAACCCCTCCGATCGGTGGAGGGAGACGAAGCAGTCGCTGCACCAGAGCAGGTTCTTGACCTCGACGTCCGTCATCTGGCTCGGGAGCAGCACCACCCGCCCGGCCTCCGCCTCCGTCGTCGTGGAGACGAGGCGCTGGAAGTCCTCGTAGGCCTGGGGCCGCTCGGCGGCTCCCCCGACCTTCAACAGGAGCACCACGTCCTGGTGCGGACGGGCCCGCTGCATGCGGCGGAAGGCCTCCAGGACGGCGCCGGGGTTCTTCCTCTCCGCGTAGGAACGGAGATCGAAGGCGAACAGGAACGCGAACGGGCTCTCCGGGATCCCGAAGTACCTGCGGCCGAGGGGGCTGCCGATGCGCAGGCCGACCGGCGACGGGAAGGTGAAGACCGGACGCGTCACCGCGCGGGAGATCGCCTGCCGGATGAAGTTGGAGACCGCCCACACCTCGTCGAATTGCTCGAGGTTCCGCGCCCACTCGCTCGGATAGACCTCCAGCTCCCACATGGGCTGGATGATCTTGTGCGATGTCCCGGGGAGGCGGTGCCCGAGGCGGCCCCGCACGGTCGGGACTTCGTCCCCGTTCACGAAGAAGATCTGGACGTCCCCTCCCGCGTCGTCGGCAAGGTGGCCGGCGAACTCCTCTTCGAGCTCCGGGTCGCCGTAGCGCATGTCGAAGACGTCGACCACGCGAGGATCCAGCCCGACCTCGCGCAGGGCGCGGAAGGAGGAGCGGAGGCACTCCCCGCAACCGATGGGCGCGAACGGATGCCCGACCAGATCGACCTTCACGGCCAGAAATCGCGGCCCACGGCCTGCAGGGCGCTCTTCGTGGCCTCGAGGTAGGCGTGGCCCCAGCGCGTGTCCGGCTCGAGGTAATTGGCTTCCGCCCACTCGTTCCAGGCGTTGATGAAGACGATGCGCTCGTCGCCGGCGTTGTGCTCGCGGGTCTGGCGGAGGACCCATTCGAGCCAGGCCTGGTAGGCCCCGGGAGAGCTCCCCACGAAGACGTCGCTCGTATCCTGGCGGCGCGCGGTGTTGTCCCAGCCGGGCATGACCGTGCGGAAGCGCGTGTAGCCGGGCTGCGGGCGGGCCATGTAGGCCAGGGCCGCCTTCTCGTAGTCGTAGACCGTGCCGCGGAAGCTCGGGTTCGTGAGGGGCCCGGGCACGGGAATCGAGGTGCCGATCTCGTGGGGCGGGAACTCCACGGAGGCGTCGAAGCCGAGGGAGAACGGGGAGGTCGGCTGGCCGGCCTGCTCGCAGGACTCGACCATCACGAGGTAGACGTCCTTTCCGCGCCGGCGGCACTCGTTACGCCAGATGTCCACCGTCCTCCGGATGTTCGGGAACAGGCTCACGCGGTAGACGAGGAACACGGGACGCCCGTTGATGCGGATGTAGGAGGGATGGTCGAAGTACCGCATCAGGTCGTGGATCACGCGGCGGTCGTCGGCGTCGTCGTGGGCCTGGCCGAGGAGGACCTCCGCCTCCCTTCCGTCCCAGGCCCGCGTCCAGTTCTCGTTGGCCCAGGCCACGCAGAAGGGGAAGGTCAGGCTCGGGTCCTCGAGCAGCCGCTCGAGGGGCCGCTCGAGGAGCCGCTTCCCCGCGAACCAGTAGTAGTAGATGCAGAGCCCGTGGATCCCGTAGCGCTCCGCCAGCTCGACCTGATGGAGGTAGCTCTCCCGCAGCCGCAGGTCGTAGAAGCCCAGGTCGGAGGGGAGACGAGGCTGGTCGTGGCCGGCGAAGTTCGGCCGGGCGCGGGCCACGTTGTGCCACTCCGTGAACCCTCTTCCCCACCAGAGGTCGTTCTCGGGGATGGGATGGAACTGGGGGAGGTAGAAGGCGAGCAGGCGGACCCGGTTCAGCTCGTCGATCTGCTCCTGGTGGCGCTCCGCCAGCAACTGCTGGTGCCGGGTCACGCAGCGGACCTTGAAGCTCGAGTCCATGGCGTTGGCGCTGGCGCTCAGGTGGTGCACGACGACCGCCGCGGGGTTGTAGAGGGTCTTGAGCCCGCGGGCGCGCAGCCGGAGGCAGAGGTCCACGTCCTCGCAGTAGGCGGGAGCGAAGTCGGGGTCGAACCCCCCGACCTCCCGGAAGAGCGCGGTGTCGATCAGGAGGCAGGCGCCCGAGGCGTAGTCGACCTCCCGGAGCCGGTTGAACGACGGCGCGTCCGGGTCATCGAAGAGGCCGATGAGCGTGCTCGTGCCGTCCGACCGGATCCCGGCCCCCGCTTCCTGCAGCCGGCCGTCCGGGAATACGACCTTCGGCCCCACCGCCCCCACCGTGGAATCGCCTCGGCCGGCGTCGAGGAGGGTGCCCAGCCAGCCCGGCGTGACCTGGGCATCGCTGTTGAGGAAGACGAGGTACTTGCCGCGGGCAGAGGCGGCGGCCTGGTTGCAGCCGACGCCGAACCCGAGGTTCTCCTCGCTGCGGAGGTAGACGAGGTTCGGTATCCGCGGCAGCAGCCGCGGGGTGTCGTCGGTGGATCCGTTGTCGAAGACGATCACCTCGTAGGCGACGCCCTCGGTGAAGCGCGCGATCGACTCCAGGCACTCGGCGGTGAAGCGCACGCCGTTCCAGGCGGGGACGATGATCGTCACCTCGGGGCTGGCGTGGCTCTCGAAGCAGATCGCCGCCGTCTGCGCGCCGAGGTCGCCCGAGAACGCGATCAGGCGGGGAGGGGCCGTGCGCAGACGGGCGATCCGATCCGCCCGCCGGGCGCGCGCCTCGAGCAGGACGTCGCGGTAGGCCTGGCGCGACCTCTCGATGTCCGCACGCCGCGCCTCCAGCTTCGACGCCTCGATCCCGGCGGGCGCGGGCGCGGACTCCGCGACGGCCGGCGAGCCGGACGGCCCACCGTGCGCCGGGGTCGGGTTTCGTCCCTGGGCGAGCCCGGACGACAGGAAGTGGGCGAGGGGGTTGATTCCCGCCGCCGCCACGTCCGGATAGGCCAGGAGGTAGAACGCGGTGCTGAACCGTGGGCTCGGGTCCAGCCCCGAGGAGGCTCCCGAAGTGACGTAGTGGACGAGCGGGTTCTGACCGGAGGCCGCCACCTCCGGGTGCGCGCCGAGGTAGAACGACGTGTCGAACCAGGGATTCGGGTTTCGGCCCTCCCGCGCTCCCCGCTCCAGGTAGTGGACGAGGGGGTCCTTGCCGGCGGCGGCCACGTCCGGGTTGGCCTCGAGATAGAAGGACGTGTCGAAGAGCGGGTGCGGGTCCCGGCCTTCCAGCGCCCCCACGCGCAGGTAGTGCAGCAGAGGGTTCAGCGTCGCCGCCTCCGGCTCGAGCCCGGAGCGGTAGTGGCCCGAGTCGAAGAGCGGGTGCGGGTCCCGGCCCTCCATGCCCCCGCTGCGGAGGTAGTGCACGAGCGGGTTCAGGCCGCTCGCCGCCGCGTCGCGATTGCGCTCGAGGTAGTAGCGGGTGTCGAACAGGGCGTGGGGGTTGCGACCCTCGGAGGCCCCCACCAGCAGGTAGTGCAAGGGGCCGTCCACGCCGAGAGCCTTCACGTCCGCGCCGGTCGCCTCGTAGTGGGCGGCGTCGAACAAATCGCTCCGCCTCAGCGCGGACAACTGGAGGTCCCATGATCGGGCGATGCGAGTCAAGGCGCGCCATCCGGCGCGCCTGCGCACCCCGGGATGGCGGTTCCAGATGCGCCAGAGCACCACCGGCGCCAGCAGGAGGCGGCGTGCCCGCCGCAGCGGCTCGCCGCCCAGTTTCCAGAGCTCGGCCTCCGCCGCCTGCAGCGTCCGCGTCCGACCCTGCAGGTTCTCCAGGGCTCCCGCCCGGCTGGCCTCCTGGGAGGCGAGCCGCGGGCGCAGGGCGAGGATCTCCTCCGCCTGCGTGGCCAGCGCCGCCTCGAGCTCCCGGGCCCGGCCCTCCGCGGCCTCCAGCTCCTTCGCCCGGAGCTCGCTCTGCTCGGCGCGCTGCTCGGCCTCGTGGAGGCTCCTCTGAAGCCTCTCGGACTCGCGCAGGGCCTCCCACAAGAGCTCCGCGTCCCGCTGGGCACGGGTGCGCCAGGCGCTCACTTCCTTGTCCACGCGCTCGGCGTCGCGGGCACGGCTCAGGTCCCGCTCCGACTCCGCGCGGAGCTGCGAGAGCTGGGAGGCGGCGCGCCCGGCCTCGCTGCGTGCCTCGTCCAGGATGGAGGAGAGCCGCGCGGACTCCGACTCCGCGCGCTCCGCCCGCGCGCGCGCGTCCGCCATCTCCACGGACAGGCGGATCGCTTCGGCCCGCGCCGAGGCCAGGTCGCGGTGGACGTCGGCCAGCTCCGTGGCCAGCCGGCCCAACCCGTCCAGGAAGCCCCTCCGCGCCGTCTCCTCCGCCGCCAGCTGGGCCTGGACGCGCCGGAGCTCGTCCGCGCGCGCCTGGACGGTGCGCTGGAGTTCGTCCAGGCGCGCCGCATCGTCGCTGCTCCTCTTCGCGGCTTCGCGGAGGCTCTCGCGGAGGCTGTCGATCTCCCGCACGCGCGCCGGGAGCGATTGGGCGCCCTCCTCGCGCGGGCCGGACTCCTCGAGCTGGGACGACAGCGCGGCCACGTGCCGCTCGGAGAGCCGGAGCGCGCCTTCCGCCTCCTCCATCTTCCGGCCCAGCGCGGCCAGCCATCCCGCCAGCCGGGGATCGCGGGCGGCGGAGGCGAGGGTCCACACCGCGACCGTCAGCTCCAGGCGGCACTCCGCCGGAGGAGGCAGCGCGGTGCGGACGTCCAGGTAGAGCTGCGCGTCGTCGCCGAGGGACAGGATCTGCAATCCCTCCTCCGGATCACCCTCGAGGCGAATGCTGTTCGCCAGCCTCACCGGGGCGACCGACAGCGCCGCCCCCGACCAGTCGTGGGCCTCGGTCTGATCCTCCCCCACCATTCGCGCGCTGATCCGGCGGACCTCCACGAGGTTGATGGAGTGGCCGATGTCGATCCTCAGGGGCGCGGAGGCGTCGTAGGGAAGGAGGAACGCCAGGTCGCGGGTCCGGCCGTCGTCCTGGACGGTCTGTGTGATCGACTGGTCCTCGGAGTACTCCCCGGCTCTGGGCGCGAAAGCCTGCACGGCGACGGAAGAGAGCGCGGGCGGCGGCTCCGCCTCCGTCCGAGCCGGAGCGGCGGGCTCCCCAGCCCCCGTCCGCGCCTTCGAGCGGCTGGCCGCCCATTCCGCGAGAAAGGCCTCTGACGCGTCCGGGAGCGACGCCGTCTCCGCGGCGGGGCGGGGCATGGTCCCCAGCGGGTGAGCTCGCTCGGCCAGGGAGGCCAGAAGCTTCATCTCGCTCGGATGCAGGCGGGAGAACACCGCCCGCCGCGCCGCCCCCCCGCCCTGGCGCCGGTAGAGCTCCGGGTGGAAGAGCGTGGGATCGGGAGGGGCGAGATCGAGACCGAAGCGCTCGGCCACCGCGTGCACGAAGCCGCCCGGATCCTCCGCCACGGCGTCCGCGTCGAAGAGCAGGCCGCGCCCCGGCTCGCGGTCCATGAACCGGAGGATCCGGCGGTTGTAGGCGCTCCAGATCTCGGCCATTCGTCCCGGCTGGTCCAGGACCGCGGCGTCGCCGCGGCGGAACAGCGAGTCCAGGACGTCCCATGGCGAGCGGAAGAGGAACACGAAGCGGGAGGCGGGAAGGACGCGCGCCCAGAAGGACAGCAAGAGGACGGTCCGGGGGTCCTTCCAGCCCCACGGCACCTGCGCCGACTTCCGCCCGGCGAGATCGAGCGCCCTCGCCGACAGGGCGCCGCCCAGGGCGTCGATCGGTCGCGCGTCCCAACCGTCAGGATGGAGCCCCTTCCGGGCCAGCGCCTCCTTGTGCAGCTCGACGAAGTCGAGGTCCTCGAAGAACCCCTGTGGATTGCTCTCGTGCGGGGCCATGAGCCGCTCGCCCATGGCGACGCCCGCCGAGCGCAGGATCGAAGCCGCGAGCGAGGTCCCCGACCGGTGCATGCCCGTCAGGACGAGCGGCGCGTATCCGGCCGCCGGTCCCGGCGCGAGCGGCGGCTCGCCGTCCTCCGCGCTCGGCCTCGACGGCTCACTCAGGCCGCGGGCGGTTGCGGCCCCGGCCCCGGCAGCCACGCCGCGCGAGCGCAGGTTGGACGTGGTCACTGCGCTCATTCCAACCCACGGCAGGTGCTTCGTCAAACCCGGGAGCCGGCCCTAGGAGCCGTCCGGCGGGCCCGTCCTCTCCGCCGGCGCGGCGGAGGCGGAGGCGCGCGCCGCCACCGCCGGGCATTGGGCGGCGACGGTGGCGTGCACCGAGCTCGCCCCCGCGAACAGGGCGTCGTAGCGCCTCAGGTCGGCGCACGCCGCCTCGCGGTGTCCGGCGGCGAGCGCGTCCTCCGCCCGCAGCTTGAGCGCCGGGTAGTAGTCGGGCGAGGTCTCGAGGAGTCGGGCCAGGGTGCGCCGCCCGGGTGCGCGGTTGCCGTCGCGGAGCTGACGCCAGGCCGCGAGCACGCACGCTTCCACTCGCCGCGGGTCCAGCGCGCACGCGGTCTTCAGCCCGCGACGATCGTCGGCGGCGCGGGCCAGGAGGTAGTCGGCGCCCGCCACCCGCAGGAGGGCGACGAGCGCCCCCGTCGCGAGCGCGGTCCAGGCCGCACCGGCGAGCCGGCGGCTCCCGAGGGCGGGCCTGGCCGCCTCCGCCCCGAACGGGGAGGCGGTTCCGGGCTCCTCGGACTCGTCCGCGAGGTACAGCGCATGGGCCACGAAGAGCGCGCCGATCAACGCCGCCGCCGCCATCGCGAACGGGAACTGGAAGGTCGCCTCGACGGCCAGGGCCGCCGCCGTCGAGACGAGGAACGCGCGGTCCTGGGGCCCACGGGATCGGCGGCGCAATCCGCGCCCGGCCGCCCGCCCGAGGAGCACGGCGGCCACCGCGGCCAGCCCGGCGAACGGGAGACCGTCCTCGGCGGCCACCCGCAGCCACTCGTCGTGCGGCCATCGGTAGAGGAGCTGCTCGTCCGGCACGAGGCCCACTCGCTGGTAGGGCACGAACCGATCGGGGAAGTTCCCGGCGCCGACCCCGAGCGGATGGTCGCGGATCATCCGGATCGTCCCTTGCCACAGCCCGAGGCGTATCGCGGTGGCCTCCGCCTTGTCCGCGAGCATGGCGGGGGACGACACGCTCGTGCGCTCGCCGGCGTCACGGACGAGGATGCCCGCCAGCAACAGCGAGGCGGCCAGCCCCGCGCCCACCAGGGTCGCCGGGGCCGCCCGCAGGGCGATCCACACCATGAGGACGAGACCGGTGGCCAGCAGGACCGAGCGGGACCCGAGCACGGCGATCGACCCGAGCGTCGCCACGAGGAGCAGATCCAGGGCCACCCGATGGAGGCGTCGCCGGCAGGCGCTCCTCGTCCACAGCAGGCACGGAGTGGCCAGGCCCAGGAACTGGGCGGCCATGTTGACGTTGCCGAAGAAGGCGGAGCGGGAGTCGCCCGCGGTCAGGAAGCCGAGCGGCTGGAGCCCGAAGTGCTGGGCGAGCACGGCGGCGTCCGTGGCCGCCACCGCCACCGCCACCGCACCGCCGAAGGCGCGCAGGTCACCGCCACGCCGGTGAAGGTGGGCATAGAGCAGGAGCACGACCACGACCACGGCGAACCGATCGAGGAGGGGGCCGGCGGCGCGCGCGAGGCCGGTCCTCAGGGTGCTGGCCACCGCCAGCGCCGCCAGCGCCGCCAGCAGCAGCCGATGCCGGCGCACGAACCACGGCACGGGCGGAGTGGCGAGCGCGAACCCGAGGGCGGCGGCAATCGCGAGGGCGTGAAGGGCGTACCACTTCACGGTCGTGAACTGGTCCCAGAAGACGGGAGTGCAGGCCAGGGGGACGGCGACGAAGGCGGCCAGGACCGGAGCGTCCGCGAGCGTGAGGCGAGGCGCGGGCGCGGTCACGGCCTACGATATCATCGCCGGCATCGGAGGTGTCCCCCTGGCCGGCGGTCTCACACCACCTCACGGCGGCCGTCTCGTCGACCTTCAGGCCGACCGCGCGCGCGCGGCCGAGCTCAAGGCGCTCTCGCGGGAATGGCCGTCGTGGACGCTCCGCCCGCGCCAGCTCTGCGACCTCGAGCTGCTGGCGAGCGGCGGCTTCTCTCCCCTCACCGGCTTCCTCGGGCGCCGCGACCACGAGTCGGTGTGCTCGCAGATGCGGCTGGCCGACGGCACCCTCTGGCCGATACCAGTGAACCTCGACGTGGACGAGGCCGTCGCCCTTGGCCTGGCACCGGGGGGAAGGCTGGTCTTGCGCGATCCGGAAGGCGTGATGCTGGCCGTCCTGCACGTGGCCGAGATCTGGAGGCCCGACCGGCGGCAGGAGGCGCTCGCCGTGTACGGGACGGACGACGTGGCGCATCCCGGCGTGGCCCACCTGCTCGAGAGCACCGAGCCGTGGTACGTGGGGGGCCGCGTCGAGGCGCTGCAGGCGCCCGCCCACCATGACTTCCGTACGCTGCGGCTCACACCGGCCGAGCTGCGGGCGGAGTTCGGCCGGCTGGGCTGGCGCCGCGTCATCGCGTTCCAGACACGGAACCCGCTCCACCGCGCCCACTTCGAGCTGACGGTCCGCGCCGCCCGGGAGACGGAGGCCAACCTCCTCCTGCACCCCTCCGTGGGCTTGACCAAGCCGGGTGACGTCGACCACTACACGCGCGTCCGCTGTTACCAGGCCATCCTCGGGCGGTACCCCCAGCACACCGTGAAGCTCGCGCTGCTTCCGCTGGCCATGCGGCTGGGCGGCCCGCGCGAGGCCCTCTGGCACGCCATCATCCGGAAGAACCACGGCTGCACCGATTTCATCGTGGGACGCGACCATGCCGGCCCCGGCAAGGACAAGTCGGGCCGGCCCTTCTACGAGCCCTACGCCGCCCAGGCCCTCGTGCGGGGGCACGAGGGCGAGCTCGGCATCGGGGTCGTGCCCTTTCGCGAGATGGTCTACGTCTCGGAACGTGACGCGTACATGCCGGAGGAGGAGGTGCCCGAGGGGGCGGCCGTGCTCTCGCTCTCGGGGACCGAGCTGCGCCGCCGTCTGGCCGAAGGGCGCGAGATCCCCTCCTGGTTCACTTTCCCGGAAGTGGCGGCCGAGCTGCGGCGCAGCCACCCGCCGCGCTCGCGCCACGGGTTCACGGTGTTCTTCACCGGCCTCTCCGGAGCCGGGAAGTCGACCGTCGCCAACGTCGTCCTGAGCCGCCTGCTCGAGATGGGGGGGCGTCCGGTCACCCTCCTCGACGGCGACATCGTGCGCAAGCACCTGTCCTCGGAGCTGGGGTTCTCGCGAAAGGACCGGGACATCAACATCCGGCGCATCGGCTTCGTCGCCTCCGAGATCACCAAGAACGGCGGGATCGCCCTCTGCGCTCCCATCGCCCCCTACGACGCGGCGCGGCGGGAAGTGCGGGCGATGATCGAGCCCCTGGGGGGATTCGTCCTCGCCTACGTCGACACGCCGCTGGACGTCTGCGAGTCGCGCGACCGCAAGGGTCTCTACGCGAAGGCCCGGGCCGGGCTGATCGAGGGCTTCACCGGGATCTCGGACCCCTACGAGCCGCCCACCGACGCGGAGGTCGTGCTCAAGACGGCCGAGATCACCCCGGACGAAGCGGCCCAGCAGGTGATCCTCCACCTCGAGCGGGAGGGCTACATCGGCCCCGAGCCCGGCGGCTGACCCCCGTCTCCGGCCGGGGCCAGCACGTCGTTGTGGAAAGCGTAGCGCGTCCCGCACGCCGCGCACTGCGTGGTCGGTCCGTCGACCCTCAGCTTCACCCCGCAGCGGCACATCCATCCCGTCCGCCGGGCCGGGCAGCCGACCACGATCGCGAAGTCGGGGACGTCGCGCGTCACCACCGCTCCCGCCCCCACGAACGCGTACTGGCCGATGGTGACCCCGCAGACGACGGTGGCGTTGGCCCCGATGGAGGCCCCGCGCCGGACGAGCGTCGTCTTGTACTCGTCCTTGCGCACGACCTCGCTGCGCGGGTTCACCACGTTGGTGAACACCATCGACGGCCCGCAGAACACGAAGTCCTCGAGGATGACCCCGGTGTAGAGGCTCACGTTGTTCTGGATCTTGCAGCCCTCGCCCATGCGCACTCCGGGCGAGACCACGACGTTCTGCCCGATGTTGCAGCGGGGGCCGATCACGCTGCCGGACATGACGTGGCAGAAGTGCCAGATCTTCGTGCCCTTCCCGATCTGGCCGGGCTCGTCGACGTAGCTGCTCTCGTGGACGAAGTAGTCCTTGTCCGGCATCACTTCGGCCCTCGCTCCTGGATCCGCACGGGCTGGCCGCCGGAATCGATGGACCGCTGGCAGGCGTCGAGCACGCGCAGCACGCGCAGGCCGCTCGGCCCGTCCGTGCGCGGCGCGCGCCGCGTGCGGACACAGTCCACGAAATGGGCCAGCTCCTCCCGCAAGGGCTCCATCTCCGGGAAGAACAGGGTCGACTCCGCGGTCTGGCGGATCACCGGCTGCCCGTCCTTCCATTCGATCCCCTTGTCGAAGATCTTGAGCTTGCCGTCCTTCACCACGTCGTCGAAGACGGCCATCTTCTTGCTGCCGATCACCACCAGCTTCTGCTCCTTGAAGGGATGCAGCCAGCTCACGAAGATGTGGGCGCGCGGGCGGCCGGGGAAGGCCAGGCAGGTCATGGTGACGTCGGCGATCTCGTGCTGCAGGTAGTGCTGCCCGCTCGTGGACGCCCACTCCGGCAGCATCCCCATCAGGAGCAGGATGACCGAGATGTCGTGGGGGGCGAAGCTCCAGAGGATGTTCTCCTCCTTGCGCACCTTCCCGAGGTTGAGCCGGTTCGAGTAGACGTAGTGCATGTCCCCGAGCTCCCCCGAGTCCACGAAGTCCTTCAGCTTGAGGATGGCGGGGTGGTACTCGAGGATGTGGCCGACCATCAGGATCCGCTTGCGCCGGCGCGCGAGCTCGACCAGCTCCTCCGCCTCCGGGACGCGCAGGGCGAGCGGCTTCTCCACGAAGACGTCCTTGCCCGCCTCCAGCGCCTTCCGGGCCAGCTCGTAGTGCTGGGCGGCGGGGACGGCGAGAGCGACCGCCTTGATCTTGCGGTCGTCGAGGAGGATCGCGAAGTCGGAGCCGGTGCGCACGCCCTTGTAGCTGGCCTTCACCTCCTTCAGCACCTTCGCGCTCGGGTCCACCACCGCGGCCAGGTGTCCCATCTGGTAGAGGTTGCGAGCGAGGTTGCGCCCCCAATACCCGCAGCCGGCGAGGCCGATCGCCACCTTGGAGGATCCGAACACTAGCGGAGCCCCTTGTTGCGTTCCATGTCCATCCACATCGCGAAGAAGAGCATCTGGAAGCCCATGATGAGGCAAAAGGCGTCGAAGATGACGGTGGTCGCGGCCAGCGCGCCCACCGCGATCCGGTGGTAGACGATCCAGGCGCCCAGGCCAAGGCCCGCGCTCGTGAGGAGGAGGCCGAAGGCGAGGAAGAAGATGAGCGGGTGGAAGTCGCGGATGATGTACTTCTCCTTCATCCGCCAGAAGTAGCACTTCACGAGCAGCCAGCTCAGGGTGGGGACGACACGGTGCAGCCGGATGCCCGAGACCTCCCCGACCCCGTAGACGGGCCGGATCGGGACGTCGCGGACCCGGAAGTCGTAATTGTTGAGCTCGACCAGCAGGTGGTTGGGGAAGCCGTAGCGGCGGTAGAGACGGTCGAGGTGGAGGACGGCCAGCGCTTCGCCGGTGATCACGGTGTAGCCGGACTGGCTGTCCGCCACGTGCCAGTAGCCGGAGGCGATCTTCGTCAGCAGGGAAAGGGCGGCGTTGCCGAGGTAGCGATGGCGCGGGATGATCTGCCAGGCCTCGCCCGTGAACAGCCGGTTGCCCTTGACGTAGTCGGCCTGGTCGCCGGCCAGCGGCGCGAGCAGCCGCGGCAGGTCGGCCGGATCCATCTGGGCGTCGCCGGCCATGACCGCGACGAGCAGCTTCTCCGGGCCTTCCGACAGAGCGGCCTTGTAGCCGGTGACGATGGCCGCCCCCACTCCCCCGTTGGCTTCGTGGCGGATGACCTTCAACCGGCACCCGTGCCGCGCCCGGGCCTCCTCGAGGATCCGCGGCGTCTGGTCGGTGGAGGCGTCGTCCACCACGATGACGCGGTCGACCAGCTCCGGCATCGTGTCGAGGACGCGCCCGAGGAGGCGCTCCTCGTTGTGCGCAGGCACGACGACGAAGACGCGGCGGCCGGAGAACATGGGCGCCTATTCTAACGGCGTCCCTCTCCGAGCTCGTAGACGCGCAGGCCCTTGTCGCTCTGGTACAGCAGGCGGAAGCTCCCGCGCGACTCGAGCGCTTCGGGCGATTCGAGACCCTGCTCGCTGAACTGCCCGGGGCCGAGGAACACGTAGCGCAGGTCGTAGCGCCGGCGGAGCGCTTCCGGCCACTCGCCCGCGAGCACGGCCTGCTCGAGCCGGCGCCGCCGCTCGTCGTCGGGGGCGGTGGCGAGACCGGGGGCGCGCAGGACGCGGCGCCCGGCCAGCACGGCCACGGCGGGAGCGTAATCCGCATGGGCGACGAAAGAGGCCTGCGGATCCGTGTGACCGGCGATCCAGTCCGCCGCCTGCGCGAGCGCCTCCGGCACCGGGGCCAGGCTCTCCCGGGCCACGGGGTCCATGCGCGACGGATCCCACCAGGCCACGTAGGACCCGGCCAGCACGAGGGCGACCACGGCGGCGGTCGTCCAGCGCTCGGGCGCCGCGGCCAGGTGCCGGAAGCGTGCGAGGCCCCCGGCGACGAGGCCGGCGCCGGCCACGTGCCGTGCCAGCTCCTCGACGGCCTGGCTTCCGGCCAGCACGAGGCCCAGGCGGTACAGGGCCGCCGCCGTCCAGGTGTCGACCGCGCCAAGACCGGTGGAGAGCAGGACGAGTCCCGCCCCGCCCGCCGTGAGGACCAGGGCGGCGGGATCGCGGACGCTGGCGAGCCCGGCGAGGCCGGCGGCCAGCCAGACGTGCTGGTCCAGGGTCAGGAGCAGCAGGGCGTCGGCCAGGCCCAGCCGCGGCGGCGAGCCGCGCGCGCACACAGCGAGCATGACGATAGCCGGCGCGAGGGCGGCCAGACCCGCACGGCGGGGCCGCCACCGTGAGAGCGCGAGAACGAGGAGCGCGCCCACCAGCCACTCGAGGGCCCGTCCCGGCCGCCGCCAGAGGAAGTCGAGGAACCCGACGCCGCGCAGGGCGTCGAGCGCGCCCGTCGACGCCCCCGCCCAGAGGATGGCGGCGAGGACCGCGGAACGCCCCGGCCACAGGAGCGCGATCCCGAGCGCGGAGACGAGCAGGATCACCGGCGGCAGCAGGCTGGGAATCCAGAGCACGAGGTCGGGCGAGGTCCGGGTGGCCAGGGCCCGCCAGGGCCCGCGCGTGCCGGGCTCCCCGGCGAGGAACGTCTCCGTCCCTCCCGCGCGAGAGGTCACCATCGTGTCCGCCGCCCAGCGCGTGATCGCGGGATCGATCAGCACGCCGTAGGGCCGCCGCAGGGCGGCGCTCCAGAACCCGGCGGCGACGACGGCCATCGCCAGGGCCAGGCCCAGCGCGGCGCGCCGGCGGCCGCGCAGCTCGAGCCATCCGGCGCCGAGGGCGAGGAGGGCGCAGAGGTCGCGCGCCCAGGCCACGTCGTACATCGGATCGAGCGGGTGGGCGCCCAGCCCCAGCCACGCCGCGGGCAGCAGGGTCACGGACGCGGCGAGACCAGCGTGAACAGCGCCACGAAGTTGCCGTCCGGCTCGCGGACGAGCGTCACGAGATGGAAGAACGCGCGCGCCTCGAGATCGGCGAGCGAGACCCCGTTCTCGGCCAGGTAGGCCGGCGTGACGATGAAGTGGGTCACGCCCCAGCGCGCTCCTTCCGCCCGCGGATCGGCCAATTGGCCGCGCACGGCCGCGCTCGCGTACTCGACGCGGGCCCGCCAGTCGCGTGCCATGGAGAAGTCCTGGGCCACGAGCACGTGGGTGCCGCCGAGGGCGGCCATCCACCGCGACGCTCCCGTGTCGCCGGCCAGCACCGCGCGGCGGTCGCCCCGGAGGCGGGCCGCCATCTCGACGTAGCGGGGCGGGATCGGGTCGAGCGATCCCGGGAAGTAGAGGTCCATGCGCGACGGGTCCCACCAGTACGGCAGCGCGAACGGAAGGGCTGCCGCCGCCAGCACGGCCGCGCGCAAGACCTCGCCCTTCCCGGCTCGCCAGGACCGGAGGAGACGGCCGGCGAGGTCCCAGGCGCCGGCGGCCGCGCAGAGGGCGAGGTTCACGCGTAGCCAGTAGTACACGTCGTCGCGCTCCTTGGCCTGCTGGAGCAGGTGCAGCCCGTAGTAGGAGAGCCAGAGGAGGAGGGCTCCCGCCGCCTGTCCGCACCAGGCCCGCCCCAGCCGGTCCCGGCGGAAGAGGACGACTGCGCCCCAGGCGGCGAGGGCGCCGAGGGCGGCGGTACGGGTCGTGGCCTCGAGCAGGTGGGGCGAGGCGGGCGGGATCTCCAGCCGCGGCCCGGATTGGAAGACGCCGTAGCTCGTGAAGAGCAGGACCAGGTAGGGGCTGACGACCAGGACGTTGATGCCGATGGCGACGCCCACGTCCCACCACGCCGCCCGGGCCTCGCTCCGGCGCCCCAGCGTCACCAGCACGGCGAAGGCCACCAGCCCCACGCACACCGCCCCCATGTGGATGACGAAGGCCCAGCCGAGCAGGTGGAGGAGGAGGCCGGCGAGCAGGCGGTCCCGGCCCTTTCGCGCGTGGGCCACCGCGCGCACGACCCAGGGCACCAGGAGCAGGCCCACGGCGTGGTTCGGCTTGAGCATGAACGTCATCGCCCAGGGCACGCGATACGGCCCCGCCCAGTCCATCGCCGCCGACGAGAGCAGGGTCGCGAAGCCCGCCATCGTCGCGCGCTCCCAGGGCGACCATCCCGGCTCTCCCGCCCGCCCTCGCGTGGCCGCGTACAGCGAGAGGGCGAAGCCGCCGGCGGTCAGGAGGGAATACACCGCGTAGAGCCGGAGCTGCCGCGCGGGGTCGAAGCCGGAGAGAAGGGCGGTGAGCGCGGCCCAGAAGGGCTCGAACTGCAGGTGTCCGACCTGCGCGGTGCGGAGGAGGGGTCCGCCCGCCACCACCGCCTGGGTCATGGCGAGGTTGTTGAGGCGGTCCGAGCTCGGACCGAGCGCGTAGAGCCTCTGGAGCGGCCAGTTCGTCTCCAGCCATGCGTACGCGTTGGCGAGCACCACGCCCCCCAGGAGCCATCCCGCGCGGCGCACCCGGAAGAGCAGGGCGAGCCAGGCCAGGGCGAGCAGGGGGAAGAGCGTCCGGGCGGCGGCGAGGAACGCGGGCACGTCGAGCGACCGGACGTCGACGCCGAACAGGTTCACGCGCACGGATCGTATGTCAGAATCCCGCCCGGCCGCCGGCGTCCCGGCCGAGAGCGATCGTCAATGGGAAGAGGACAACGAGGCCGGGCGCGACCCCGCGCCGCCGTGTCTTGCCTGGCAGCCTGGGTGGTCCTGGGCGGGGCGCCCGCCGCCTCCGCCGCCGACTTCCTTCCCTCGGTGTCGCTGCACCTGGAGGCGGCCCGCTACGCGCCCGTCGAGACCGACCTCCATTGGACGGGCACGATGGGAGGTGGGGCCGACCTGCTGGGACTCGGCGGGCTGCGCCTGTACATCGCGGGCGACGTGGAGACGATCATCGGCAACACGCGGCGGGCCTTCGACGCCACGCAGGCGAGCTACCATCTCGAGACGGGCGGCCGCTTCCGCCTCGGCCGCGTGATCGTCAACCCGGTGTTCCACCACGTCTCCCGGCACATGATCGACCGGAACAAGGAGCCGGCGGTGGACTGGAACATCCTCGGGGTACGCGGGGAGACGACGCTGGGCGAGCACGCGCGGGCCCACGTGGGGGTGGGCATCGGCCACACCACGCTGGCCTCGCTCGTCGGCTATCGTTGGGAGGTGACCGGCCATGCCGACCTCGACCTCCTGCGCCGCGAGCACATGACCGGCTACGGCTCCGTGCGCGGGCGCATGGTGACGGTCGACCCCGAGCCGGAGCTGCCCCGCGGCGACTTCCTCGACTGGGCCGTCGAAGGCGGGCTGCGCTTCGCCCGCGGGTCGCGCCTGCTGGACACGTTCGCGGCCTTCGAGCACCGCAACGACGTCTTCCTCCTCACGCCCGGCGCCCGCGACCGCGCCCTGTTCGGCATCCGCATCGTCCTGGCCGAGGGGAACTAGCGGCGGCTCTCCCGGCCTCTAGCCCTCGTCCTCTGGCTCGGGCACCCGGTACACTCCGAGCAGGACGAGCTGCGCCTCCGCCGCCTTCTTCACCTCGATGTGCCGGCTGTCGCGGACGAGGCTCTCGAGATAGGTGACGTCTTCGCGCCGCGTCATCTTGCGGACCAGGATCTGGCCGATGTGACGGTCGCCGGAGTGGACCTTGAGCCCTTCCCGATCGCGGATCCTCTTGGCCGCTTCCTGGCGAATGAAGAAGTGCCGCGTGCTCCGCACGACCTGGAGCAGGGACTCGTCCTCGGCATGGTCGGCGGGGAGGCGCTCGATCTGGAACAGCAGCTCGTCGTCGTCGAGGGACAGCCAGCCGGCGCCTCCGGCGACTGCCGGCTCCGGGCCCGCGGTCCACGGCGCGCGCCGTGGGTCTCCGTCGTCCGGCCCGGCCATTGGGGGCTCCTTCCCCCTCAGGCCAGCTCGGCCGCGCGCCGGTGGAACTCCTCCACCACCGCCGCCAGCGTGCGTTGGCCGGCCTCGTCCAGGTGGAACGTCACCCCGAAGTGGTGGACGCTGCGTCCCAGGCCGACCCAGCGCACCTGCGCCTGCAGGCGGACACGGGAGGGCGACCGGCCCAGGCGCACCTCGAGGGTGATCCAGGCCTCCGGCCGGGGCGGGAGGGCGTCGCAGGAGACGCGACCGCCGTGGACGCTCAGGTCGGTCAGGTAGGCGGCGTAGCGCCGCACGCCGTCCACGACGTGGCAGGACGCGACGAAGGGCTGGATCCGCGGGGCCTCGCGCTTGTCCCCGGCCGCCATCACTCTCCGTTGATCACGAGGCCGAGCCCGTCGTCTTCGTGCCCGACGCTGGCGGCGGCGGCGTCCAGCCGCCGCACGGCGCCGAGCACGCGGTAGGCCCAGAGGGTGCGGCACACCTCGAAGTCGGGGAGGGTCGAGGTCTGGCAGATCTCTTCGACGGTGCGGGGGGCGGCGAGGTCGTTGAGGATGGCCATCTTCTCGGGGGCCAGGCTCGCGCTGCGCAGCTTGGCCTCGTGGTCGGAGGCCCGGCCGTAGCGCGCGGCCAGGGACCCCACCGCGCGCTCGATGCGCGTCCAGGAGTCGATCCGGCGGATGCCTTCCATGATCACGTCGGGCGTGCTGATGTTGAGCTTGATCGCTTCCTTGGTTTCGCCGCCCTCTCCGAGGCGGTACTGGCCCTCCGTCCACTGGAAGGCGCCGTAGATGATCTCCTGCGTGTGCTCGACCACGCTGCGCACGAGGTCCTTCGGGGTGATGGCGCCCTGCTCGACGAGGACCGCCCCCAGCCTCTTGCCGGGCACGAGGGCCCGGCCGGCGTCGGCGAGCTGCCGCAGCGTGATCCGGCCCCGCCGCAGCATGAGCTCGCCCAGGCGGTCGTCGCGGCTCGAGGAGGAGGCGAAGACGAGCCGGCCGCCCTGCACCACCACCTGCTTGGTGATCCCGGCGGAGGTCAGGCTCAGCAGGCCCGTCCAGGACTGCTCGTAGAGGGCCTGGATCAGCCCGGGGAAATCGTGCTCGGCCAGGCTCCCTTGAGGCTTCATGCCGCGGTGGGCCTTCCTCCGGACGCGCGCAGATGCTCGATGGCGGCGGCGATGCGCTCGTGCACCTCGCCGACCAGACGGTCGCGGTCCGCGTAAGAGTAACCCGCAGCGTCCACCGGATCCAGCACCCGCACGCGCACGGTGCCGCCCCGGATGCGGAAGCCCCCGCGGGGCATCAGGTCGCGGCCGCCCTGGACCACGACGGGGACGATGCGGCTGCCGGCGTCGATGGCGATCACGAAGCCGCCCTTCTTGAACGGCCCGAGCTCGCCCGTGCGCGACCGCGTGCCCTCCGCGAACACGAGGAAGCAGGCGCCTCCCCGCAGCGTCTCCACCGCCCGCGCGAGCGCCTGGCCGGACTGGATGCGGTCACGCCGGTCCACCGCCACGAAGCCGGCCCGCCGCAGCACGCGGCCGAAGAACGGCCAGGCGAAGATCTCCTTCTTGACCACCGCCTTGAAATCCGTCCCCAGCCCCTCGAAGAGCACGGGCGCGTCGAGGTGGCTCTCGTGGTTCGAGATCACCACCGTGTTGCGGGCGTCGCCCAGCTTCTCGCGTCCCTCCAGGGCGATGCGCGTGCCGGCCAGGCACAGGGCGAAGCGCACGCCCCAGTGCCCGAGCCGGTACAGCACCGCGTCGGAGCCGGAGAGGGCGGCGATCGGCAGCCCGACTACGGCGGCGAGCGCCGTGTAGGGAAGGACGAGGACGACGATCAGGAAGGCTCGCAGCATGCGAGCGGGGCCGGTCCGTGGACGGCCGGGGCTCAGGACTCCGTCGGCTCGGAGGCGGGGCGGGCGGAAGCGGAGGCGGGCTCCTCGGAGTGTGGCTGGCCGTTGAGCAGGGCTTTGAGCTCCTTGCCCATCTTGAAGTACGGGATCTTCTTGGGAGGGACGTCCACCTTCTCGCCGGTCTTGGGGTTGCGGCCCTTGCGCGGGGCACGGTTGCGGAACCGGAAGCTGCCGAAGCCGCGGATCTCGACCTCGTTCCCGCCTTGGAGCGCGTTGACGATGCTCCGGAGCGCCGCCTCCACGATGATCCCCGACTGGACCTGCGTGATGTCGAGCTTCTTGGCCACGATGTTGATGAGGTCCGCCTTGGTCATCGCGTTCCGGGCGGAGATCGAGTCGGTCATCGCGGTCGCTCCAAATCGGATCGGAGTCTAGCCCGCCGGTCCTTTGAAGTCAAGGATATACGGATGAGCGGGCCGTTTGTCCAATCTCCGGCGCCGCGGCGCAGCGGCGCCGCGAGGCCGTTTCGGGACAGGCTTGCTGGTTTCCTATGCGTCCGACATCCGGCGGCGGACCCCGACCGGCTTCTGCATCGGAACCTTCGCCGGCTTGACGTCCGGCGCGAACGTCTTGGCCAAGGCCTTGTCGACGCGCTCCTCGATGGTGGCCTGGGTCTTCCCCTCGACCTCGGCGATCTCGCTGACGAGGAGGAACTTGGCACGGTCGAGCATGCGCTTCTCGCGGAAGGACAGCGCCTTCTTCCGGGACAGGAACGTGAGCCCCTTGAGGACCACCGCGACCTCGTAGAGGCTGCCCGTCCTCATCTTGTCGGAGTTCTCCTTGAAACGGCCCTTCCAGTTGGCCTGCTGGTCGATGGTGCCGTCGCCGAGCATCACGAAGATCTTCCGCGCGTCACCCTGGGAAATGACGTGGCGGAGGCCCACGCCGCCCGCGTTCTGCTGGGGGACCCACACGCGAGAGTCGTTGGAGAGGATGCGGAGCTGGTACAAGCTGATCTTGCCACCGGGAACCGGTCGTGTCTGGATGCTCTCCACGACTCCGATTCCGTGGTTCGGATAGATGACCTTCTCTCCAACCTCGAAGTCCACAGGTGACCTCTCTTTCGTTTTCTCAGGGCTCGGCCGGGGCGGGATGATCTGGATCGGAAGCACGGGGAAATGCCGGAGACGTCAGTCTACCACTGTTGGGCGGGGGCGGGCAAACGGGCCTATCGAAGCAAGGAGCGTGCCGTCAGCCACCTACGCCGTTTACGCGAAACGGAGCCTGTAATCGCGGAGGGCGGCCACGCAGGTGTCCACGTCCGGTTCCGCGTTGTAGTAATGGGTGGAAATCCGCAGCCCCTCGGGCTTGGTGGTGACCTCGATCCCCAACCCGCGCAGGAACGCCGCCGCCCGCGGAGGATCGGCAACCGCGCACAGCGTTTCCGCCGAGCGGTGCCTGCCCCCCGGGGAGAGGACGGGGATACCGGCCCGCTGCAGCGCGTCGGTCAGGTACGTGTTGATGCGCAGCACGCGCGCCTCGATCTCCTCGAGGCCGAGGGCGAGGGCGTAGTCCACCGCCGCCCCGAGGGCGAAGATCGCCGGGAAGGCCGGACAGCCCAGCTCCGTGCGCCGGTTGGCGCGGACGAGGGTGTACTCGCGGTTG
>JBGPBV010000057.1:0-39426 GCA_041481445.1 Vicinamibacteria bacterium | reverse complement strand
TGGGCACCGGCCCGAACTCGAAGAAGATGGTGGCCGCCCTCTCGAAGCTCAAGTGGCTGGTGGTGGTGGAGAACGCGGAGACGGAGACCGCGATCTTCTGGAAGGCGCCCAAGGAGCTGGAAGGGCCTCCCCCCGCCCAGATCGCGACCGAGGTGTTCCTGCTCCCCGCCGCCACCTTCGCCGAGAAGGACGGGACCTTCACCAACTCGGCCCGCTGGCTCCAGTGGAAGTGGAAGGCACTCGATGCGCCCGGCCAGGCCAGGGCCGATCAGGAGATCCTGGCCCGCCTGTTCCTGGCCGTCCGCGACCTCTACCAGAAGGAAGGCGGCGCGTTCCCCGAGCAGGTCGCCAGCGTGGACTGGAACTACACGAACCCCATCCGGCCCGACCTGGCCGAGGTCCTGAAGGAGATGAACGGGAAGGCCCTCCAGGACCTGCGGGACCCCAAGGACCCGACCCGGGTCCTCAAGCTGGCGGGGCAGCAGCTCGACGGGTTCCACGAGCTTCGGGACGACGGCTCGACGATGGCCGGCAACTGGCTGCATTCCGGCGTCTACACCGAGGCCGGGAACAAGGCCCAGCGTCGCAGCAACGCGGACCCGACGGGCCTCGGCATGTTCCACGACTGGGCCTTCTCCTGGCCGGCCAACCGGCGGATCATGTACAACCGGGCCTCGGCCGATGCCCTTGGGCGGTCCTGGGATTCCACGCGCACCGGCATCCGTTGGGACGGCAGGAAGTGGGTCGGCGACGTGCCCGACACCAAGGCCGACGCCCCTCCCGGAACCTTCGGCGCCTTCGTGATGATGCCCGAGGGCGTGGCTCGGCTGTTCGCTCCGACCCTCGACGATGGGCCGTTCCCCGAGCACTACGAGTCGCTCGAGGCCTCCCTCGCCAACCCGCTGCATCCCAAGGTGACGTCGAACCCCGTCGCCGTCCACTTCAAGTCGGACAAGGACGTCTACGGGAGCAAGGAGGACTTTCCCATCATCTGCACGACGTACCGCTTGACGGAGCATTTCCACTACTGGACGCAGCACCAGGTCGACGGACGGCTCAACGAGCTCCAGCCGGGCTTCTTCGTGGAGATCCCGGAGGCCCTGGCCCGGGAGAAGGGGATCGCCAACGGCTCGCGAGTGAGGGTCGTCTCCGCCCGCGGCGAGATCGAGGGGGTGGCGATGGTGACCAAGCGCCTGCAGCCCATGAAGGTGGATGGCCGCCTCCTTTGGCAGATCGGCTTCCCGATCCACTGGGGCTTCGCGGGCGACTCCGGCCACGCCGGGCCGCTGGCCAACATGCTGACCCCTTCGGCCATGGACCCGAACACGTGGACGCCCGAGTACAAGGCCTTCCTGGTGCGCCTGGAGCCGGCCTGAGATGAGCGGCTCCAGCCTCGAGATCCGCCGTTCGTCCGCTTCGGTCTGGGGAGAGAAGACGGGCCTGCGCCGCCTCCCCGTGGTGTCCAAGTACATCGACACCTCCACCTGCATCGGCTGCAAGGCCTGCGAGGTGGCCTGCCAGGAGTGGAACGACCTCGGGGTCGTGCCCACGCAGCAGGTGGGAAGCTACCAGACCATGCCCACGCTCGATGCGGAGTACTGGAACCTCATCCGCTTCAAGGAGCAGGAGACGGAGAACGGGACCCTCGCCTGGCTCATGCGCAAGGACCAGTGCATGCACTGCGAGGACCCCGGGTGCCTCGCCGCCTGCCCGGCTCCGGGCGCGATCGTGCAGTACGAGAACGGCATCGTGGACGTGGACCCCAAGTGCTGCATCGGATGCGGCTTCTGCCTCACGGGCTGTCCCTTCAACGTCCCGCGCTTCCACAAGAAGACGGGGAAGATGGCCAAGTGCACGCTCTGCGTGGACCGGACCCAGGTCGGGCTGGAGCCGGCCTGCGTCAAGGCCTGCCCGACCGCCTGCCTCCAGTTCGGCACCAAGGAGGACATGCTGACGCTGGGGGAGGCGCGGGTAGAGCAGCTCAAGGCGAGCGGCTTCGAGAAGGCGGCGCTCTACGACCCACCGGGCGTCGGCGGAACGGGCGTGGTGACCGTGCTCGCCCACGGCGACCATCCCGAGTGGTACGACCTGCCTCGCGACCCCCACGTCCCGCTGGGCGTCCGGTTGTGGAAGCGCGTGGTCCGGCCTTTCGGCGCGCTCGCGATCTTCGGGACCATCCTGGCTGCCGTCGCGCACTTCATGACGCACGGCCCGAACGAACCCGGGGAGCCGGGCGAGGAGCGCCCGTGACGCGGAGGTCCTGAAGTGTCGTCGCCCACGCAAGCCGTCATCCGGGCTCGGACCGCGGAGGACATCGTCGTGGGGGAGGCGATCGTGCGCCATCGGCTCGCCTCCCGCCTGATCCACTGGTCCGTCGCCTTCTTCTTCCTCGTCTGCCTCCTGTCCGGCCTCCCGATCTGGACACCCGTGTTCGGCTGGATGGCGGGCCTCCTCGGCGGGCTCTCGGTGTGCCGAGTGCTGCATCCCTGGGCCGGCCTGCTCTTCTTCGCCTCTTCGCTCGGCATGTTCGTGCATTGGCAGGGGGAGATGCGCCTCGAGCCGAAGGACCGTGAATGGCTTGGGCCAAAGGTCTTTCGTTACATGAGCTACCAGGAGCACGATTCCGACGTCGGCAAGTACAACGGAGGCCAGAAGCTGTTCTTCTTCGCGGTCGCGCTCGGCGCCGTCGGCCTCCTCGTTTCCGGCCTCGTGCTCTGGTGGCCCGCGAGCTTCTCCCAGATCGTGCGCGTGGCCGGGATCCTGCTCCACGACGTGACCTTCATCCTGTTCACGATGGCCATCGTCCTTCACGTCTACCTGGGAACCGCCGCGGAGCCCGGCACGCTGCGTTCGATGACCCGGGGTACGGTGAGCGCCGCCTGGGCCCGCTGGCATCACCCGCGCTGGTATCGCGACGTCACCGGGGGCACCCCTCCTCCCTGAGCGCGCCGAGATGGAGCGCCCTTCGCCGGAGAGCCTCGTCGCTCGCACCCGCATGGTCGCGGCGTCGTTCGAGCGGCGGGCGGACCGCGCGCGAATCCTCGCTCGCGACGCCGTCGCGGCGCCGGAACCGCTCCGCTTCGCCGCGGGCCTGTACCGGGTCCAGGGAAGACTGGCGGCGACGCTCGAGGCGGTCCACGGCCGGAGAGGGCTCACGGGGCGTCTCACGGAGGACCTGGCGGGTCTGGTGGCGGAGTCCGGCGAGTTGCTTCGTTTCGCGGCCGAGCACGGGCCCCCCGGCCTGGCCGCCACCGCCCTCGCTCGAACGCGGGAGGCGGAGTCCGTCCTCGGCTCCCGGCTGGTGGTCTTCTGGGGCGCGGATCGGGCGACGGCCACGGATTACCTTTCGCGGGCGCTGCTGCGTCCCTACGTGGAGGTTCTCGCGAGGCACGACCTCACTCCCGACCGCCCGCTCCGGACGGGACACTGCCCGGTCTGTGGAGGTGCCCCGTGGATCGCGGCCCGGCGTGCCGCGGACGAGGGCGACGGGGCCTCACGCCACCTCGGCTGCGCCCTGTGTGGCGGGGAATGGCCGCTGGGCCGGATCTGCTGCCCCTCCTGCGCGGAGGAGGACCCGGAGCGCCTGCCCTCCTTCCGGAGCGACACGTATCCCGCCGTGCGGATCGAAGCCTGCGAGACGTGCCGCCGCTACGTCAAGTCGCTCGACCTGACCCTCGACGGCAGGGCCATCCCGGAAGTCGACGACCTCCTCTCCCTGGCCATGGACCTCTGGGCCGCGAGTGAGGGGTTCGAGAGGATCGAGCCGGGCCTGGCCGGCACTTGAGGACGCGCGTCAGCTCCCGCACGCCTCCAGCAGCTTCTGCGCGGCCGCCCTCACCGCCGGGGAGGCGCTCTCCTCGACCTCGGTCGGGCCGCGCTGCGTCATCAGCTCGGTGAAGGTATGGGCGGAGATCTTCAACCGCGCGCCGCCGTCGGTCGCGCTCGCCAGCTCGATCGATAGACGCTCGACCCTCCGCCGGAACCGGGTGTCGGCGTCGCGAGCGCCTCCGTCGAACTTCTTGGCGGTGACCCGGTGCTCATCGACGTCGAAGGACGTCTGGGTGAAGCCGAGCACCGGGATCTGGGCCCTCACGCAGTCGAAGACCTCGGCCGGCGGGCGGGGCGAGGTGCCGGTCGTCGTCAGGTAGAGCGTGCCCGAGCAGCCGCCGGGCAGCAGCAGGGCGGCGCCGAGCGCGAGGCAGGAGGGCCACCGCATGCTAGGAGCGTGTCCCGGTGGTCACGGAGGACACGCTCCTGACATGATCAGCCGAAGAAACCGGGGCGTTTTCCGCAGCGGAGCGTTTCCTCCGTGGCTCGCCGGGGTTCATCCCCGGCGAGTCCACTGAATCGAAGCTTGACGCGGAGCGAGGACGCCGTCAGAAGAACAGCATCAAGCCGACCGCCGGCCCGAACGAGCTGTTCTTCTTCAAGCTCGAATCCTTGTCCTGCGTGGTCGCGTAGTTGAGCTCGAAGACCACCTTCAACGACTTGGTCGCCTGGTAGTAGAGGCCGCCGGAGGCGAGGGCGTTCTCCGTCTGGAACGAGACCTTCTCCGTGTCGGCGTTGTTGAGGAGGCTCGCCCCATAGCTGCCCGCGACGGTCATCTTGCCGGCGGTATAGGTGAGCTGACCGATGTAGCCGTAGGAGCTGCGCAGGTCGCTGGAGCCGTTGGCGCCGCAGGTCCCGGTGGTGCAGGAGGCACCCAGGAACATCAGCGTCGTCCCGAGCCCCTTGCCGTAGTACCCGGAGCCCGTCAACGCGAGCTTCTTGTTGTCCCAGCGCAAGCCGCCGCTGATGCCCGAAGCGGTGACGCTCTTGTCGTTGCTCGGATTCTTGGTGTTCTGGACGGTAGCGCCCACCCAACCCTTGAACTCCTTCTTGGAGTAGACGAACTCGGACTCGAGGCGCGGGATGTTCGTCTTGGAGTACGGGCTCACGGCGACCCCGGGCAGGGCAGCCGCGTCCGCCTCGAACAGGCCAACCGAGAACACCCCGGGCTTGCCGCCGGGAGTCGAGTAGGTGAACTGGCCCTTGAACTGGGGATAGATGTAACCGAAGCCGATGCGGCCCAGGGTCGTGCCCCCGCCGCTGCCGACCGCGCCCCCGCCGGCGCCGGTCGCGCCGACGCCGAAGAGGAGCTGGTCGGTCAGGATGTTCTGACGGCCGTAGAGGCCGATCTCACGGCCGGCGAGGATCTGGCCCCAGCTTCCACCCGCGGTCAGGTAGACCTGGCGCATGTCGATCTGGGCGCCGAAGCAGTCGTGGATGCCTCGGCCGCACTGGATCTCCGGGAAGAAGCCGAAATGCACCGCGAGGTCGGTGTTCCCTTCCTTGCCCTTGGCCTCGAAGGCCGCGATCGCCGGTAGCAGGCCGGTCTGGATGCGGGTCTGATCGGCGGAGTTCCCAACGACTCCGAACGGGGCGACGGACCTGCCGCTGTCGCTCTCCTTCTCGTACGTCAGGAAGGCGTTCACGTTGCCCGAAAACGTGAAGTTCCAGCCGTTGCCCATCTGCATCACCAGCTGGGCATAGGACGTATCGGCGGCCAGCAGCATCGCCAGGGCCCCCAACACGCAACTGAAGCGCTTCATGGCTCCTCCTTCTGAGTTGAAACGGGGACCGATTGACCGACGACGACTTGGCAAAGGAAACGGAGTGAAGGCTGGCCGCTCATGCCGGGGCCCTCACGGGATCTGGGGACGCGCGTACGGGTTGATCGTCGGGGCCAGGCTCCGGAGAAACGCCAGGAGCTCGGTCCGCTGCCCGGGTGTCATCGGCCAGGCCTTGAGCTTCTGGTCGAGATGGGGGTTCGGGATTCCACCCTTCATCATGGTGTCAGCGGCCCCCTCGAACGTCTTGGCCCGGCCGTCGTGGAAGTACGGGGCCCGGAGCGGCACGCCCCTGAGGCTGCCCGTCTTGAAGGCTCCCGTCAGCGTCGCCGCCTCGGGCGGAACGGGCTGGCCGGCGGCCGTGGCCCGGTCGGCCAGGACCTTGCCACGCCCCGGGTCGGGCCGCTTCTTGTCCGACCCGATGCCCATGTTGTGGAAGAGGGTGTCCGAGAAGAGGGGTGGGAGGTGACAGAGGGTGCAGTGCGTCACCTCCGAGAACACCTTGAATCCCCGGGCCGCGTCGCTTTCCGATCCTTCCGGCAGGTTGTCGAAGGGTGTGTCGCCGGCGTGGACGGTCCTCACGAACGTGGCCACGGCCTTGGCGATGCGATCGGCGGTGGGGGGGCCGCCCAGCTCCGCCTCGAAGGCGGACTTGTAGGCCGGAATCGTTTCGAGCTCCCTGGCCACCGCGTCGGGGTCCGCCCCCATCTGCGCCTTCATCACGTCGAGGACCAGCGCCTCGAGCCCCGTCACGCGCCCGTCCCAGTACAGCTCGGGATAGAAGGCCACGCCCCAGAGCGTCGGCGTGTGACGCGTGTTGAGGGTCCCGTCGAACTTCTTGGAAAAAGGCAGCCCGTCCGTCCAGCCCTTCTCGGGGATGTGGCAGGACTCGCAGGACATGCTCTTCGCCTTCGAGAGCCGCTTGTCGAAGAAGAGCTGCTCGCCGAGCTTGATCTTGCCCAGAGTCATCGGGTTGTCGGAAGGAGTGGCGATCTCCATGTCCTGCAGGCCCTTGGGTGGCGTGTACGCGGAGACGGGCCGGGTCAGGGCGGCGATCCGGGCGGCGGCGTCCGGAGGCGGCGTCAGGCCCCAGTTGATCAGGGCGGGGTCCCCCTTGTAGAGCGAGCGGACGTAGGAGAGCAGCTTCCACACCTGCTCGTCGGGCAGGACGGCGAAGGTCCTGGGCATCGTCTGCTGGGGAATCTGCCCCTTGATGAGCTTGTAGAGCGTCTCGTCGTCGCTCCCGAAGATCCACTCGTCGTCCAGGATCGGCTTGCCCATTCCGCCCCCGCCGCCGAGCCCGTGGCAACCGGAGCAGCCGTTGGACATGAAGAGCCTTCGTCCGTCCTTCACGGCGTCCGGATCGCCCGCGAAGGGATTCAGCAGCTTCGGCTGGTCCGCCGGGTACGCTGCTCGCGTGGGCAGGAAGGAGATGAAGGGAACCAGCATCGCAAACGCGCCGAGACTCCACCCTTTTCTGATCACCGCTCCGCTGAGCCTCCTCGATGGGCCTACTCGTTGTGCCTACTCACTTTCACTCGTGCTCGTGACTCTCTGCGGGGGCTCGCTTCTCCCCGGGAGCCTCGCCGGGTGGCTTCAAGGGGAGGAGGGGGACGCCGTAGTCTTCCAGGATCTTCCTGATGTCCCTTTCCCTCTTGTCGAGGACCCCCTCCAGCCGCGCCTTCAGCTCTCGGTTGCCCTTGCGTACCCCCATGGAGAACTCGAAGCTCATGGGCACCTTGGCATCGTCGTCGAGGGAGACGACTTCGAGGGCCGAGGGATGCCGCTTGATGAAATACCCCACGGTCGGCCCCCAGGCCACCGCCACGTCGATGGCGCCGGAGAGGACGTCTTCGAGAACCTTGTCGGGACGCTTGGCCGGATCGGGATCTTCAGGGTCGAAGAAGAGCCGGTAGTTCACGATGTTCTCGGCGAGCCCCCGATTGGCAAGAGCGTCGAAAGGGGGGGTGTTCACGTGCACGCCGATCCGGAGCCGCTTGAGGGCCTCGTCGTCCAGCGAGCGCAACCCGAGCTTGCGGTCGCTGCGATAGGCCAGCACGTAGGAGGAACGGTAGTACGGCTTCGTCCAGAGGACCGGGTCGAAGCCCTTCGGAATCGAGATGAAGACGTCGCACTGGTCCACCTGGAGCGTGTGCCGGATCAGCCCTCGCTGGGCCGGCCACCAGAAGTAGCTGAGGCTCGCCCCCAGCTCCTGGCCGACGACTTCTGCGATCTTGTTCTCGAAGCCCTTGAGATCGGTGTTCGAGTACGGAAGATTATCGGGGTCCGCGCAGACCCTGATCGGCTCGCTCTGGTCTCCGGATGCGGTGCCGCCGAGGCAGCATGCCAGAAGCAGCATGTTCGCGGATGTGAGCCAACGCCCTTGCCTCGCCGCTCTCCGGATCATCAGGAACCTGCCGTCAAGGTCTGCGCGTTTGATGGGCGACTCTACTGGATCGAGAACACGTGGAGCGTGCCACCGACGCTGGTGGCCTTGTCGAGGTTGGCCCCGAAGGCGACACCCACGGCGCCCAGGGCGCCAAAGGGGTCGTCCTTGGACAGGTTCGCCGCTACCGGCGCGGCGTACCAGCCACCGGGACCCGAGTAGATGGCCACGTACTGCTTGCCATCAGGCGCGACGTACGTCATCGGGTTGCCGATCGAACCGGCCGCCAGCTTGTGCTTCCAGAGGTCGGCGCCGGTCTTGGCGTCTACGGCCTTGAACCATCCGTCCAGCGTGGCGTAGAAGACGACTCCGCCAGCCGTGGCCAGGGCGCCACTCCACACCGGCTGCGCTTCCTTCTTCGTCCAGACCCTCTTCCCGGCGACCGCGTCCCACGCGATGAAGTCGCCGACGTGACCGTCCGCCTTCGCCCCCGTCATGTCGGCCCGGCCGGGGAACATCAGGACGTTGGCGCCCACGTAGGGAGCTCCGGACTGGTACTTGACCTCGACTCCCTCGTAGTTCATGCACATGTTGTTGGTGGGCACGTAGAACAGGCCCGTCTGCGGCGAGTAGGCGGAGGGCTGCTCGTCCTTCCCGCCCATGGCGCAGGGGCAGATGTCCTTCGTGTCCTCGCCCTGCTTCGTGCGCTTCGTCGGGTCCTCGATCGGCCGGCCGGTCTTGAGGTCGATCCCCGTGGCCCAGTTCACATACACGAAGGGCTTGGCCACGAGCAGGGTCCCGTTGGTGCGGTCCAGCGTGTAGCCGAAGCCGTTGCGGTCGAAGTGGACGAGGGCCTTGACCTTCTTGCCGTCGATCGTGAGGTCGGCGAGCTGATGCTCGTTGACGCCGTCATAGTCCCAGGCGTCCCAGGGTGTCATCTGGTAGGCCCACTTCGCCTCTCCCGTGTCGGGGTTGCGGGCGAAGATCGTCATCGACCACTTGTTGTCGCCCTTGCGGGGCGTGGGATTCCAGGTACCGGGGTTGCCGGTCGAGTAGTAGAAGAGGTTCAGCTCGGGATCGTAGGAGTACCAGCCCCAGGTGCTGCCCCCGCCGATCTTCCATTGCTCGCCGGGCCACGTGCTCGTCCCCAGGCCCTTCTGGCCGTGCTGGGGGTTGGCGGAGTTGAAGTCCGCCGCGAGCTTGACGTCCTCGTCCGGCCCCATGCTGTAGGCCTTCCAGGCCTGCTTGCCGTCGGCGACGTTGTAGGCGGCCACCCAACCCCGGATGCCGAACTCACCGCCGGAGACGCCGACGATGTAATTGTCCTTGACGACGAGACCGGCCATCGTCATCGTCTCGCCGTTCTGGGGGTTGGCGTTCCTGATCTTCCAGACTTCCTTGCCCGTGCTCGCGTCCAGCGCGATCACCTGCCCGTCCAGGGTGGTCGTCAGGATCTTGCCGGCGGAATAGGCGAGGCCGCGCTGAACGACGTCGCAGCAGGCGACCGGTACGGCCCGCTTGTCCGTCTTCGGGGTGTAGGTCCACTTGATCGGCGCCCCCTCCTTGGTGAGGTCCAGGGCGTAGATGTGGTTACCCGGGCTCGATTCGCTGTCGCTGAAGGACGAGTGCACGTACATCGTGCTCCCGACCACGAGCGGCGCCCCTTCGTGGCCTCGCAGGGCCCCGGTCGAGAACGACCACGCCTCCTTCAGCTGCTTCACGTTGGCGGTGGTGATCTGGGCCAGGGTGCTGTAGCGGTTGGCGGAGTAGTTCTTGCCCGGCAAGACCCACTGCTTGTCGTCTTTCTGCAGGGTGAGCAGTTCATCGTCCGCGATCGCCTTCCCCGGAAGGGAGAGCGCCGCGACCAGAACGATCCAATACCGGCCTTTCATCGATACCTCCTCAGACGGTGCGGCGGTGATGAGCGGAAGAACATCACAAATCAGGGGCGCCGGGCACCAGGCCTAAGCATCGATCAGCCCGGAGATCGCTCCTTCGCTGACAAGGGAGGTGCTGACCTCCGCCTGCGCGGTCAAACAGCCACCATGCTTCCAGTCCTGAGGGCAACATCCCTGCCGTCGGCATGCTGCTCCGACGCTCCCCTCCGGCACGTGTGCGACCCGCTCCGACATCGAGACCGACAAGGGACCCATTTGAATGCACTATCAAGCAGTTCCGAGGACGACGAACCCTGGTTTAAGGTGTCGCTGGCCTTCGCCGAGTCCTCCCATCGCGTGCATGGGAGAGGATGCAATCCGCCACCTCTATTGCAGGCTGCAACTTCCAGGTCGGGCGCGCCATCGCTTCATGCGGCGATAGATGGTCGTCTTGTTTATGGCCAGGCGCCGGGCCGCCTCCGCGACGCGCCCACCGGTCTCGAGGAGGGTCTGGCGGATGATGGTGTCCTCCTTCCCTTGCAGGCTCTCCCGGACCGCGCCCTCCGGCCCTGGACCCCCGGCCCCACGGATATGTGCGGGAAGGTCGTCGGAACGAACCTCACCGCCGGTCACGGTGATGGCCCACCGGGCGCACAGGTTCTGGAGCTCGCGGATGTTTCCGGGCCAGTGGAAGGCGACCAGAAGGTCCGCGGCCTGGCTGGAGAGGGCGAGAGGCTTCCGCCCGAGCGCGGCGCATTCCCGATCCAGGAATACGGTCGCCAGGAGAAGGATGTCGCCGCGACGCTCCCGGAGGGGCGGCATGACGATCTCGACGACGCTCAGCCGGTGGAACAGGTCGAGGCGGAACTGTCCCTCCTCGACCCGTCGCCGGGCGTCGGGTCCGGTGGCCGCCATGATCGCCACGTCGAGGCGGATGGGCTTGGCGTTGCCGAGGCGCACCACCTCACTCGTCTCGATGACGCGCAGGAGCTTCGCCTGGACTTCCAGGGGCATCGAATCGACTTCGTCGAGAAAGACCGTCCCCCCCTGCGCCGCCTCGAACTTGCCGGCCTGCCCTTCCCGTCGAGCCCCCGTGAATGCTCCCGAGGAGTACCCGAACAGCTCGCTCTCCACGAGCTCCCTCGGCAGGGCGCCGCAGTTGACGGCCACGAAAGGCCGGTCGACGCGCTCGCTCTCGGAGTGGATGGCATGGGCGAGGACCTCCTTGCCGGTTCCGCTCTCGCCCAGGATCAGGATGGGCTTCAGGCCGTGACCGCGGGCCACGGCCCGCGCGAGCCGGAGGGCATCCTGCAACGACGGAGACTCGCCGAGGATGTCCGCGAAGCTGTACTTCGGGCGCAGGACCTGGCGGCCCGCCGGCGGCGCGTCGATGGTCCGCGGGCCCGCGCGAGCGGTGGGCGTCCGTGGAGGGTGGCCCGACACCACGACCACCGATCCCACCGCCCGGCCGTCCACCATCACGGGCTCGATCCGGCAGGCCATCGTCCGTGCGCGCCCGTCGGCGCAACTGAAGACCACGGTCTGCACGCGGTGATTTCCGCTCTCGGAAGCGCGCCGGAAATGGCCGGACAGCTCCGGCGCCAGCGCGGCAATCTGGGTTGGCGACCGGTCGGAAGGCAGGCCGAGCGCGTGCGTTGCGTGGGAATTCATGTCCACGACCGTACCCGCATCGTCCACGAGCAGCATGGGCTCGCTCGGCCATCTCCGCTCGAGGTCGCGGAACGATTTGAGCAGCGCGTTGCTGCGCTCCAGCCCGAGGACCCGCAGGTTCCGCTCCACCCAGCGCGCGATCGAGAGGGTGAGGGCGAGGGCCATGGGCGGATGGGCCTTGCCCAGCGGACCCGTGATGTCTACCGCTCCCAGGATCCGGCCGCTGATGGGGTCACGGATCGGGAACCCGCAGCAGAAGAAGGCCTGCCAGCCCTCGCAGTAGTGCTCCGGACCGAAGACCATCTCGGGCTGACCCAGGGCGAGGGGGGTGCCGATCCCGTTCGGGCCCACCGCCGCCTCCGTCCAGACTCCGCCCGGAGCGAGGTTCACGCGCTCCAGCACGGCCTGGACCCCGGAGTGGCCGGCGGCGTGGAGGATGCGGCCTTCCGGATCCGCGAGGACGATGACGTGTCCGGTTCCCTCCACCATCCGGCCGAAATCCTCGAGGACGGACCGCCCCGCGCGGCCCAGGTCATCCCGGGCGAGGACCGTCTCGACCTCTTCGGCTCCCACGGCCGTGGGAGCGCGCTGCATCGTGGGATCGATGCCCAGCTCCTTGCAGCGGCGCCACCGTTCCGCGATGAGGGGGCGGACGCAGGACGCCGTCAGATCGCCTGAGGAAAGAAAGGCGTCCCGGGCCCGGGCAATCTCGAGGGCGGCCTTCGCGCGGCTTAAGCCGGCGCCCCCGATCCGCATGAGACTGGACACGTGACCCTCGAAGAGCTGCGCCACCGTCGTCGGTGATGAGAGAACCGCCAAGGTGTGCGACGCCCGGATCTTGGATCGAGCGTCCGAACCGTGTCAAGCGCCGACAGGGAAAAGGGCGGGCGAGTGGGCGGCCCGAGGTGAAGTGGCTACACGGTCGGCGCGGACAGCGGCTGATCCGTGTCGAAGTACTTCTTGTACGCGGAGATCCAGTCCTCCCAGCTCGGGGGTGATCAGGAAATCGACTTCGTAGGCGTCCGGCGCCGGATTCGTGATCCCATAGGCGGCGAAGACGTGTGTGCACGGCGTTGCCGGCGCCGTCGAGCGAGGTGTCCATGACCGACGATCGTCTCCCGCGTGGCTTCCTCCGGAGGTCCGGAGGCCGATCGAAGCCGATGGGCGCGGGCCTGGTGATGGCGGTTCTCCTCGGGCTACCCACGGCGGGCTGGACCCAACTGGAGTTGAGCGAGCTGCGCGGTCGGGCGATCGACCCTGGCGGAGCGCCTCTCCCCGCCGCCGTCGTCTCCCTGCTCGATCAGAGGGGTGCCGCGCTGAGGACGGCCACCTGCGACGCGGCCGGGCGATTCGTCCTGCAAGGCATCGTGCCAGGCTCCTACTACCTGAGGGCCACCAGCGGACCGCTGGTGTCGAGCTTGCAGAACGTCGTCGTCGGAAGCGCGCTCGCCGGCGAGATCGAGGTGCGACTCGCGGCGCGCTCGGCCGAGACCGTGGTCGTGACGTCGAACACCGAGCTGCCCGCCCTCGAGACCCGGACGTCGCTCTCCGGCGAGTCGGTGCAGCAGGTGCCGGCGCGGCTCAGCGGCGGCGGTCTGCGCGCGGCGGTGGCCAGTACTCCCGGCTGGTCCACCGAGGACAACGGGTTGATGCACGTCCGCGGCGTGGACGACGGCTTCTTGTACGTGGTCGACGGCGTGCCGCTCTACGAGCGTTTCGACACCCTGTTCGGCGTCTCCCCGGAAGCCAATCAGGTCTCGTCCTTGAACGTGCTCACCGGGCATCTTCCCGCCGAGTTCGGCCTGAAGGCGGGCGGCGTGATCGAGATCAACACGGGCACCGCGCTGCGGGACGATTGGTCCGGCGTTCTGGAGGGCTCGGGCGCCAGCGAGGGCACGGGCGCCGGCAATGGGCGCCTGGTGGGCCCGCTGGGAAAGAAGGCCGTGGTGGCGCTCTATGCCTCGGGTGAGACCTCCGATCGGTTCGTCGATCCCGTCGATCCGGGAAACCTCCACAGCCATGGATCCGCCTACCAGGGAGACGTCCGCGTCCTGTTCAAGCCGGCCGAGCGCGATTCGATCACCTTCGGCCTTCGCTACGGGCACTCGGAATTCGAGGTCCCGAACAGTCGAGACCAGCAGGAGGCCGGCCAGGACCAGCATCAGAAGCTCGACCACGGGGTGCCGATGGTCTCCTGGCAGCGAAGCTGGTCGGAGAAGACGGTCTCCCAGCTTGCTGCCGTGGGCTTCTGGAACAGCAATGAGCTGCAGCCGAGCCCCAACGACACTCCGATGTCGACCTTCGCCGAGCGCAGCGGCAATCGCTTCGGCCTCCTGGGCAGCACGACCCACCGCCTGGGGCGCCACGTGCTGAAGGCCGGGTTCGAGGTGGCGCGGGTCCATACCGACGAGTCCTTCACCTTCCATGTGACCGACCCCGTGGAGGGCCAGGAGGCCAACCTGAGCGACGGCGCCCTGCAGTTCACGTCCGACAATCCGTTCGTATTCGAGAGCCGCGACCGCGGCCTGCAGCTCTCGGCGTACGGCCAGGACACATGGCGTGCCCTGTCGAGCCTCGTGCTGAACTTCGGCCTGCGCTTCGACCGCAGTGCGCTGCCGACGGCGGAGACGAGCTGGGGACCGCGCCTCGGCGTCGCCTACCGTCTCGGCCGGACGACGACGGTGCGCGCCAGCGTGGACCGCTATTTCCAGCCTCCACAGCTGGAATGGCTGCTGCTCTCGTCCTCGGACGAGGCGCGTGTGCTTTCGCCCTTCGCCGAGGAAGGCCTGCCTGGCGGCGCCGCGCCGCCGGCCGAGAGACAGTGGGCCTATGAGATCGGTGGCGAGCAATGGCTGGGGCATGCGGCCCGTGTGGGCATGGCGCTCTGGTACCGACAGGGCACCGACGTCGACGATCCCAACGTCTTCTTCGGGACCACGATCATCTTCCCGAACAGCGTCGGCGAACAGAAGGCGCGCGGCCTCGACCTGCGCCTCGACGTTCCGCGCCGCAACGGCCTTGGCGGCTTCGTCAGCTACACGCTCTCCAAGATCGACCAGTACGGTCCGATCACGGGCGGACTGTTCCTCGAGGACGACTTCCTCGATATCGGGCCGGGGACGAAGTTCACGCCCGACCACGACCAGCGCCACGTCGGAGTGCTGGGTCTGAACTACCGGCGGGGGGGCTTCTGGGCTGCGGCCACCGGACGCTACGAGAGCGGCACGCCGGTGGGGGTGGACCTGACCGACTTGGACAAGCTGCAGGCCCGCCCCGGCGCCGACCGGGTTGATTTCGAAAAGGGACGAGTCAAGCCACGCACCGTATTCGACCTGACGGCGGGGATCCGGCTGCTGCGCGTCGGATCGATGGCGGTGGAGGCGGGGGCCGAGGTGCTCAACCTGACGGACGAGGCCTACGCCTACAACTTCGGCAACCCATTCAGCGGGACCCATTTCGGACCGCCGCGCACGCTCACGTTGAAGCTTCGGCTGGCCTCGGCCAATGGCTCCTAGCCCGCGCGGGGAGGAACGCGACCCGGCCCGCCCCGCCGCTCACGCGGTCGGCCTCCGGAGCCCGTGGCCGTGGTGCGATCGGCCACGCCTCGCTGCATCGCGCACCTCGCGACGTTCTTGCCTTCCCCTGCAAGTAGAGATAGCGTGGCCCATCCGGCGGTGGCAAAACACTTGCAGACTCGGCGTCCCCGAGGGATTCCCGACGCGGCTCGCCCATCGAACAGGGTGCTGCGTCTTCACTGACGTTCGCTCACCCGTGCTCCAACGGGGGGCACGCTCAGCCGTTCAATGAGAGTTTGGGAGGCACTATGGCGGATTTCTTCATCGGCGAATCATTGGTCGGCGACGGCAATGAAATCGCCCACATCGACCTGATCATCGGGTCGAAGAACGGTCCGGCGGGACAGGCCTTCGCCAACGCCCTGTCGAACCAGAAGGACGGCTTCAGCACCCTGCTCGCCGTGGTCGCTCCGAATCTCCCGGCCAAGCCCGACACGCTCCTCTTCAACAAGGTGACGATCAAGGGCGCCAAGCAGGCCGTGCAGATGTTCGGCCCCGCCCAGGCGGCGGTGGCCCGCGCGGTCGTCGACTCGGTGAGCTCCGGCGTCATCCCCAAGGGCAAGGCGGACGACTACTGCATCCTGGTGGGGGTGTTCATCCATTGGGAGGCGGCGGACGACAAGAAGATCTACAAGTTCAACTACGAAGCCACCAAGGAGTCCATCGCGCGCGCGCTGGGTGGGAAGCCTTCGGTGGACGAGGTCTTGAGCGGCGCGAAGACGGCGACGCACCCCTTCGCCGGAGGCGCCGACAAATAGGCTCCGCCCCGCAAGGGCACCTCAGCACGCCGATGCGGAAACTGCTCGTCCAGTTGGACGGCGATCGTCTGCCCAGCGCGTTCGACCGCATCGTGGCCCACGATGCCGGAGCCGACGAGGTGCTGAGCTACGGGGGGGTCGTCGAGGCCGATGTCAGTGCCCTGGTCCACGGTGCCATCTTCACCCGTGGACCGAAGGACCTCATGAACACGGCCCTGTTCATCGGCGGCTCCAGCATGCCGGTGGCCGAGGGTCTGCTCGTGTCGGCAAGGGCGGCTTTCTTCGGGCCGTTTCGCGTTTCGGTCATGTTCGACCCCAACGGCTCGAACACCACGGCCGCGGCGGTCGTGGTGAAGCTCGTGCGGGCGGCGGGTGGCGACGTGCGCGGGCGTCGGGCCGTGGTGCTGGCGGGAACGGGGCCGGTGGGCGCGCGGGCCGGCGGGCTCCTGCTTCGCCTGGGCGCGGAGGTGAAGATCACCTCGCGCGACGCGGCCCGCGGCGCCCTGGCCGCGCGGCAGATCGGCGAGCGTTTCGGGGGTCGCGTCGAACAGGTCACGGCGCGGAGCTTCGCGGACGTGCAGGAGCTGATGCCGTGGGCCGAGCTGCTGCTGGCCGCGGGCCCTCCCGGCGTCACGCTCGTTCCCCGCGAGATGTGGGCCGGCCGTCCCGCGCTGCGTGCCATCGCCGACGTCAACGCGGTGCCGCCCATGGGCATCGAGGGAATGGAGGCGAAGGACGACGGCACGCTGCGCGAGGGGATCCCCGCGTTCGGCGCACTGGGGATCGGTGCCTTCAAGATGAAGGCGCACAAGGCGGCCATCGCGAAGCTTTTCGAGCGCAACGACCTCGACCTGGACGCGGAGCAGATCTACGACCTCGCCGCGGCTCTCTGATGCCGCGGGTCGTGGGAATCGATCCGGGAACGATCAGCTTCGACATTCTTGGCCTCGAGGACGGCGCGACGTTCCTGGAGCGTAGCCTTCCGACCTCCGAGGTTGGCCAGCGCCCGGAGACGCTGCTGGGCGTCCTGGAAGCGGCCTTGCCTCTCGACCTGATCGCGGGACCCTCGGGTTACGGCCTGCCCCTCGTTCCGATCGAAGGCCTCGGCGAGCGCGAGCTGAGGCTCCTCTTTCTCGCCCCGTCCGGAGACGGGTCGCCGATCGGGGGGCTGCACACGCTGGTGCGCCTCCTGCGCGAGGCCCGACTGCCCGTGGTCTTCACTCCCGGGGTGATCCACCTAGAGACGGTGCCGGCGCACCGCAAGGTCAACCGCGTCGACCTGGGCACCGCGGACAAGGTGTGCGCGGCGGCGGCGGCCATCGAGGAACAGAAGCGGCGGCTCGACGTCCCCTACGCCGAGACCTCGTTCCTGCTGGCGGAGCTGGGGGGAGCCTTCACGGCCGTGCTCTCGGTCGAAGGGGGTCGCATCGTCGGCGGGCAGGGAGGCTCGAGCGGCCCCCTGGGCTACCTGGCGTGCGGCGCCCTGGACGGCGAGGTGGCCTGCCTGCTCGGGGGCGTGAGCAAGAAGACCGTCTTCTCCGGCGGAGTCGCATTCGTCGCGGGCAGCCCCGACGCGACCCCGGATGCGATGGCGTCTCGGCAGGATGAGGCCTCGGCGCTGGCGAGGGAGGCGTTCCTGGAGAGCCTCGTGAAGGCCGTGGCCGCCGAGCTGGCCATGGTCGCCCCCCCGCGAGAGATCCTCCTCTCGGGCCGGCTCTCGCGCATTCCCGGCTTCCGGGAGCCCGTCGTCACCGCCCTGTCGCGCTGGGGGGCCGTGCGGTGCCTCGACGTCGGCACGAAAGTGAAGGAGGCCGCCCGGGGTGCCGCCCTGATCGCCGACGGCCTGGCCGGAGGCCGCTACCGGGAGCTGGTCGACGTCATGCGTCTCAGGGAGGCGCGGGGCACCGTCTTCGACCACCTGTACCTGGCGGGCGCCGAGGAGGTACGCGAGTGGGCGCTGGCCCCGGCTCGGTGCTGATCGTGGGGGTCTCGACGCGCGGCCTCGCCGAGTCCGCGAGCCGCGCCGGCTACTCGTGCCTGACCGTCGACGCCTTCGGCGACCTCGACCAGAAGTCGCGAGTGCAGAACGTCTCGCTCTCGCGGGACCTGCGCCGCCGGTATAGCGCCGCCGCGGCCGTCGCCGTCGGGCGGCGCTTCCCGGTGGCCCCGGCCGACGCGCCCGCCGCCTACGTGGGCAACCTCGAGAACCACCCGGCGGCGGTCCGACGGCTGGCCCTGGGACGAAGGCTCCTGGGCAACACGCCGGCGACACTGGTCCGCGCCCGGGAGCCCGCCGCGGTGGCGGAGGTGGTCCGGCGCGCGGGAGGACGGGTGCCTTTGACGCTGCTGCCGGAGCAGGCCCGGCACGCCTCTACCGGAGTCCGGTGGCTGCGGAAACCGCGGCGTGGGGGCGGTGGGAGCGGGGTCAAGGATTGGAAGCCCGGAGCGCCGCTCGGTCCGCGCGAGCTGGTCCAGGAGCGCATAGACGGCCTGCTGGCCTCGGTGGCCTTCGTGGCCGACGGCCGGCGAGCCGTGCTCCTCGGCCTCTCGAAGGGGCTCGCCGGCGATCCCGCGTTCGGTGCCAGGGGATACCGGTACTGCGGCAGCGTCTATCCCTTCTCCGAGGACGGGGCCTTGCTCGATCGGATGAGTGCGATCGCGGGCGCGGTGACCGAAGCCTTCGGCCTCGTCGGCCTCAACGGCATCGACTTCGTGCTGCGGGAAGCGGAGCCGTACGTGCTGGAGATCAACCCGCGTTACGCCGCGTCCATGGAGCTCGTCGAGAGAGGCGGCGGGCTCAGCATCTTCGAGGCCCACGTGGCCGCCTGCGGTGGCGCCCTTCCCTCCGAAGGTGCTTTCCCGATGCCGGGAGTGCTCGGCAAGGCCGTCCTGTACGCCCGAAGGGACGTGGTCGTCGGCGACAGCCGGCGCTGGCTGCTCGGCGACGACGTGCGTGACGTACCCTTCCCCGGCGATCGCATCCTGCGTGGCCACCCGGTCTGCACGGTGTTCGCGCGCGGCGCCGACCGCGGGGCCTGCTACGCTCGGCTCGTGGCCGCGGCACAGGCGCTGGAGCGGGAGCTCGACGGGGAGGGGGGAGGAGCGGTGGATGACGACCGCAGGGGCTAGCGTGGAGCGGCGCGGGGTGCGGATCGACGACACCTTCGCCGAGGCCTTCGACATGCGCGCGGCGCGCGTCCTGATCACCGCGCGCTCCCCGGCCTGGGCGCGGACGGCCGCTGGAGCCATGACCGGGTTTGCCACCTCGGTCATCGGCTGCAAGGTCGAGGCCGGCATCGAGGCCGAGCTGGCCCCGGAGGACACGCCCGACGGGCGCGCGGGAGTGAGCGTGCTCCTCTTCGGCTTCGACGCGGACGGGCTCGGCAAGCGACTGGTCGAGAGGGTGGGCCAGACGGTTCTCACCTGCCCGACCACGGCCTGCTTCGACGGCCTGGCCCAGGCGGCCGAGCGTGTCGTCGTCGGCGGCGTATTGCGCCATTTCGGCGACCGCTACCAATCGAGCAAGCTTCTGGACGGGAACCGCTACTGGCGCATCCCCGTGATGGAGGGGGAGTTCCTCGTGCAGGAGACCTTCGGCGTGCAGAAGGCCATCGGGGGGGGGAACTTCCTGATCCTGGCCGAGGATCAGGAGGCCGCCCTCGCCGCGGCGGAGGCGGCCGCCTCTGTCATGCGCAGGGTCCGCGGCGTCATCCTCCCTTTCCCGGGCGGGATCGTGCGCAGCGGCAGCAAGGTGGGCGCGAAGCGCTACAAGCACATGGTCGCGTCCACCAACGACGCGTACTGCCCGACGCTCCGCGGGCGGAAGGGCGTGAAGAGCGCGCTGCCGGAGGGCGTGAACTCGGTGCTCGAGATCGTCGTGGACGGCCTCGACCGTGCCGCCATCGAGGAGGCCCTGCGCGCGGGCATCGAGGCCGCGTGCCGTGCCGGCGTCATCGAGATCTCGGCCGGGAACTACGGTGGCAAGCTCGGCAAGCACCACTTTCCCCTGCATGCGCTCCTCGAGGCGGCCAGGTGAAGCCGTCCCTTCCGGCCTGACCGGGCATGGACGTCGCGATCCTCGGCGGCGGGCAGGGCTGGCACTTCGCCGAGATGGAGCGGGCTCTCCGGGCCCGGGGGCATCGCGCGCACGTCCTCCGCGTCTCCGCGCTCACGGCCCGCATCGGGGACCGGCCGCGCCTGGAGGCGGACGGCCTCGCCCTGGAGGAGGCCGCCGCCGTGCTCACGCGGAGCATCCCCGCGGGCTCCCTGGAGCAGGTCATCTTCCGCGTCGACGCCCTGCACTGGCTCGAGCGCCTTGGCATCCCGGTGATGAATCCGGCGGCGGCCATCGAGCGCACGGTGGACAAGTTCTACACGTCGGCGCTCCTCGAGGCCGCGGGGCTGCCCACGCCCCGGACCGTCGTCGCCGAGCGCATGGACGACGCGATGACGGCCTTTCTCGCCATGCGCGACGTGATCGTCAAGCCCCTGTTTGGCTCGGCCGGGCGCGGCATGGTGCGGGTCAGCGACGAGGAGATCGCGCATCGCGTCTTCCGCGCCCTGGATCTGGAGCGCGCCGTCTACTACGTGCAGGAGGCCCTGGCCCATGACGGCCGCGACGTCCGGGCCTTCGTGGTCGGAGACCGCGTGGTGGCGGCGGCCTGGCGGTGCGCCGAGGGATGGCGCACCAACGTGGCCCAGGGGGCCCGCGTCGAGCGGGCCTCTCTTCCTCCCGAGTGGCAGGACCTGAGCGTCCGCGCCGCCCGGGCGGTCGCCGCCGAGTACGCGGGCGTGGACCTTCTGCCCCTGCCCGACGGCCGCGTGTTCGTGCTGGAGGTCAACGGCATCCCGGGTTGGCAGGGCCTGCAGTCCGTCACGGACGTGGACGTGGCCGCCGCCATCGTCGAGCATCTCGAAGCCGTGGCGCGACGACGCGTTGACTGAGTGGCCGTGCTACACTCTGCGGCGGCACGATGCGGCGCGAGTAAGGGGTCCCATGGAACGGAAACGCTTCATCATGAACGCGGGCCGCACGACCAAGCAGGGCCAGCAGATCAACGTCGGCAAGGATCACCCCGCCTATCAGGCCATCGTCAGCACCTTGAACATGCATCCCGAGGACATGAAGGCGATCGGGGTCCTGTCCGGCAGCACCGTTCGGGTCCGGTCCGACAACGGCGAGGCCACCTTCAAATGCGTGGAAGGGAAGGTCCCGCAGGGCATGATCTTCGTCCCCTACGGACCGCCGACCTGCCATCTCATGGGCCAATCCACCGACGGAACCGGCATGCCTACCTCCAAGGGCTGGGAAGTGGAGGTCGAGCCGATGCCGCCAGAGACGCCGGTGACTCCATGAGCACCCCGCGGGCGGCGACCGGAAGTACAGGTACGGTCGAAATTCGCGGGGAGCGCGAGGAGGTCCCGATCCGTCGAGGTCTCACCGACGCGGGGCCGCAGGATGCGCCGGCCTGGGAGCTGGTCGGGGCGGGGCGGTACATGCCGCGCCGCATCCGGGGCAGCTTCCGTGGCCGGGAGCTTGGTTGAACGTTCGTCGTTCCTCCCGGTTCGGGAGGACCAAGGCCGATTGAAGGGGAAGAGTAGATGACCCTCAACATCGTGAAGAACGCCACCTGCACCTTCTGCGGCTGCGTCTGTGACGACATCGAGCTGCACGCCGAAGGCGACCGCATCGTGAAGGCCGCGAACGCCTGCAGCCTGGGGGACGCTTGGTTCAAGAACCACACGGCGCAGCGCCTTTTCCCCGATGCCCTCATCGACGGGAAGCCCGCCACCGTCGACGCGGCCGTCGAAGCCGCGGCCGACTTCCTGTACAAGGCCGACATGCCTCTGGTCTACGGCCTCAGCAACATCACCTGCGAGGCCCAGCGCGAGGCGGTGGCGCTCACGGAGCTGATCGGGGGTGTGGTCGACAGCCACACCTCCCTTTGACACGGCCCCACTGAGATTGCCGCCCAGTTGGGTGGCAAGGTCACCTGCACATTGGGTGAGGTCAAGAACCGAGCGGATTTCATCGTCTACTGGGGAGGGAATCCGGCGGAATGCCACCCGCGGCACTTCAGCAAGTACACGCTGACCCAGAAGGGCAGGTTCGTGCCCGAGGGACGCAAGGGCCGGACCATGGTCCTCGTGGACATTCGGGAAACCCCCAGCGCCAAGGCCGCCGACCTCTTCCTCCAGATACGGCCGGGCAAGGACTTCGAGATCCTGACCACCCTGCGCGCCCTCCTCAAGAAGCAACCGGTGGACGAAGCGAGCGTGGCGGAAACCGGACTCACGGTCGAGCAATGCCAGAATCTGGTCGACCGGATGAAGGGTGCCCGGTTCGGCGTGATCTTCTTCGGGATGGGCGTCTCGATGACCCGCGGGAAGCACATGAACTCGGCGGCGATCCTGAGGCTGGCCGCGGAGCTGAACGCGTTCACCAAGTTCGTGTGCATGCCGATGCGCGGGCATGGCAACGTGACCGGGTCGGACATGGTCCTGCGGTGGACGACAGGGTATCCGTTCGGGATCAGCATGGCCCGCGGCTATCCCCGGTTCAATCCGGGAGAGTTCTCGACCGTGGACCTGCTCGTCCGAGGGGACAACGACGCCGCGCTCATCCTGGGCGCCGATCCGGGGGCGACGATGCCCCAGCCGGGCATCGACCACCTCGCCAGCATCCCGACGATCGTGCTGGACCCCAAGGTGACCCACACGAGCCGCCTGGCCCGCGTGCACATCACCACGGCGCCCACGGGGATCAGCGCGCCCGGGACCGTGTATCGGATGGACGAGGTGCCCCTGCCGCTTCGGCCGGCCCTCGAGTCGCCGTATCCGACCGACGAGGAGATCATCCGACGCATCCGCCAGGCGGTGGGGGCGAAGCCGGCGTGGTCTCCCCCTCCGCTCGCAACGACGGCGCACGCCTAGAGCAGGCCGGAGAAGAGGTTCTCGCCCGCCGGCTCGGAACGGAGACCCCATGCGGATAACCGGCGGAAGGGTCCACGATCCGGCCAACGGGATCCTCGGCGTCGTCCAGGACATCTGCATCGCGGATGGCCGGATCGTTCCCCAGGTCGAGGGCGGCCGCTCGATCGACGCCCGCGGCATGGTCGTCTTCCCCGGCGGGGTCGACATCCACACCCACGTCGCGGGCGCGGCCATGAACTTCGCCCGGGGCATCACTCCGGAGAATTACCGGAAGGCCACTCCGTTCATCCACACGCCGGAGCTTCGCGCCGGTCTCGGCGGCATCACCCCCACCACCTTCGCCACGGGGTACTTGTACGCCGGCATGGGCTGGACGACCGTGAACGAGGCCGCCGTCCCGATCCTGTCGGCCAGGCACACCCACGAAGAGCTGCACGACATACCCATCCTGGACAAGGCCTCCCTGGTGATGATGGCCAACAACGAGATCGTGCTGGATCTGCTGGAGGCGGGGGAGGTGGAACGCGCAAAGCATGTCGTGGCCTGGCTCCTCTGGGCGGCCAAGGCCTACGGGGTGAAGGCGGTCAACCCCGGAGGGATCGTCGCCTGGAAGTTCGGGAAGAACGCGAGCTCGCTCTCCGAGCCGGTCGACGGCTATAGCCGGGTGACGCCGGCCCGGATCATTTCCAGCCTCGCCGGAATCATCGACGACCTGGGGTTGCCGCATCCGCTCCATCTCCACTGCAACAACCTGGGGCTGCCGGGCAACGTGAGCACCACGATCGAGACGATGAAGGTCCTGGAGGGACGCCGGGCGCACCTGGCCCATCTCCAGTTCCACGCGTACGGTGGAGACGGCTGGGGTACGCTGCGCTCCGAGGCGGCCGCGATCGCCGAGTACTTCAACGCCCATGCGAACCTCACCGCCGACGCGGGGGCGATCCTGTTCGGCGACGCCATGACCGTCACCGCCGACGGTCCGTGGGAGCACGTCCTCTACGAGCTCACCGGGCACAAGTGGAGCAACGTGGACGTGGAGAACGAGACCGGGTGCGGGATCGTGTCCTACACGTACAAGGAGCGCAGCCTGGTCAACGCCGTGCAGTGGGCCGTGGGATTGGAGCTGCTGCTGCTCATCGACGACCCCTGGCGGATCTTCCTGACCATCGACCACCCCAACGGCGGGGCCTTCTGGCGCTACCCGGAGCTGATCCGTCTCCTGAGGGACAAGGACCACCGCCGGGAGTGCCTGACGAGGCTGCCCGCCAAGGCGCAGAAGCGAATCGGGCTGGCCGACCTGGACCGGGAGTACACGTTGTCCGAGATCGCGATCATCACCTCCGCCGGCCCCGCGCGCGCCCTCGGCCTGCCGCAGAAAGGACACCTGGGCGTGGGCGCCGACGCCGACATCACCATCTACGAGGAGAACCCGGCCAGCGGACGCATGTTCGAGCATCCGCGCTACGTCATCAAGGGAGGCCAGATCGTGGTCGAGGAGGGGCAGATCCGCGCGGTGACGCAGGGCCGGGAGTTCGTCGTCCGTCCCTCGTTCGACGAGCAGATCGAACAGTACCTGCGTCCCCGGTTCGAGAAGGTCTACACGATCTCTTTCGACAACTATGCGGTGGCGCTCGAACGCCTCGCCCAACCGGACGTACGGGCCTGCAAGTGACGGCGGGATCGGAACGCGCATGCCGACGCTGACCCTCAAGGAGGCGCTTCCGGTCCCCCTCGAGGCAGAGTCCCTCTCGCCGGACGTGACGGCGGCCCTCGCGCTCGACGCGGTCCGGGCCCTTCCCGTCCACCTGGGAAAGCGGCGGCACCGCGTGGACGATTTCTTCGAGGTGGAAGGGGCGGCCGGCGACGAGCTGGAGATCCGGGGCGACGGGAGAAAGATCAAATGGATCGGCCGCGGCATGACTCGCGGCCGCCTCACGATCGTCGGCAACGCCGGCATGCACCTCGGGGCCTACATGAAGGGCGGGACCATAGAGGTGTCGGGTAGCGTCATGGACTGGCTTGGCGCCGAGATGTCCGGCGGGAGCATCCGGGTCGGCGGCAACGCCGGCGGACAGGTCGGGGCCGCCTACCGCGGAAGCCTCTCCGGGATGACGGGGGGGACGATCGTCATCGAGGGCTCGGCCGGCCTCGAAGTCGGGATGCGCATGAGACGGGGGATCATCGCGGTGGGCGGCCAGGCCAGGGACTTCGCCGGCCTGGAGATGAAGGGCGGCACGATCGTCCTGCGCAGCGGAGCCGAGCTTCGGACCGGCGCCTGGATCTCGCGGGGCACGATCGTCTCGTTGACGCCGATCCGGCTCTTGCCGACCTTCTCGTATTCCTGCGCGTACAACCCGCCCTTCCTGCGCCTGTATGCAAGGCACCTGTCGAGGCTGGGGTTCCGCATTCCCTACGAAGAGCAGGACGGGGCCTATCAACGCTATACAGGGGACGCGGCGGTTCCAGGGAAGGGGGAGATCCTCGTCTGGAAACCGCATGCCTCCTGAGGCCAGCCTCGATCTGAGGCTCAACGAACGGGCGGCCGCGATCGCCGACGCCATGGTGGCCGACGCGGTGGCCCTGGGTGTCGTGGCCTCGACGCTCGAGAACGGGGCGCGGCTCATCGACTGCGGCATCGAGGCGCGGGGCGGGCTGGAGGCGGGGCGCCTCCTGGCCGAGGTCTGCCTGGGCGGAGCGGGACGGGTCAGCTTGACGTCCGTCGAGCTCGACGGCCTGCGCCTACCCGGCGTGCAGGTCTGGACCGACCACCCGGCCCTGGCCTGCCTGGGCTCGCAGTACGCGGGCTGGGCCATCAAGCCCGAGGGTTATTTCGCCATGGGCTCGGGGCCGCTGCGGGCCATGGCCCGGGTCGAGCACGAGCTGTTCGATCGGCTGGACTACGCGGAGCCGCCTTCGGGCCGGGGGGTGCTGGTGCTGGAGGCGCGGAAGGCCCCGGACGCCGCGGTGGCGGCGTACGTGGCGGCGAAGGCCGGCCTGCCCTGCGACCGCCTCACCTTCCTTGTCGCTCCCACCGCCAGCCCCGCCGCCGGAGTCCAGATCTCCGCGCGCGTGGTGGAGACGGCACTGCACAAGATGGCGGAGCTGGGCTTCGACGTGCAAAGCGTCCTCACCGCCTTCGGGACGGCGCCGCTCGCCCCCATCGCGAAGAGCGACATGAAGGCGATCGGCCGCACGAACGACTGCGTGCTCTACGGCGGGGTCGTCCACCTCACCGTCCGCTCCGAGGACGAGGTCCTGCAGGCCCTCGCCCCCCGTATCCCTTCATCCGCATCCCCGGACTACGGGACACCTTTCTACGATATCTTCCAGCGATATGGCGGGGACTTCTACAAGGTCGATCCCCACCTGTTCAGCCCGGCCCACTTGTTCCTGACGAACGTCAAGAGCGGGCGCACCTTCGAGGCCGGGGCCTTGAACGCGGCCGTCCTGAGGCAGTCGCTCCTCTCGTGAGCGCAGCGCGTCCGGAGACGCGGTCGACCCGAGCCTTGTCGCCGCTGGAGATCGCGGTCTGCGCCCAGGCGGCCGGCGTGCTCGAGGTCGCCGCTCCCAAGCCGGGAAACGTGTCGCGTGACCACGACTTCGGCGACACGACCTTCGAGGATTTCCTGTTGAGCGCGGTGGCCACCGGGGCTGCCCTGAGCGCGGCCGGCGAAGCCGGAGTGGGGGAGACGGTCGTGAGGGCCGTCCAGGAGACGCGACGGTGGGTGGGCGTAAACACCAACCTCGGGATCATCCTCCTCCTCGCGCCGCTCGCCCGCGCCGCCACGGAGCCGGCCGGGCCCCTGCGCAGCCGCTTGTCCAGGGTGCTGGCCACGCTGACCGTGGCCGATGCCCGGGACGTCTATGCCGCGATCCGCCTGGCCGACCCCGGCGGGCTGGGGCAGGTGGAGGCCCAGGACGTTCGGGAGGAGCCGACCGTCACGCTGCGCGAGGCCATGGCCCTCGCGGCCGAGCGCGACACGATCGCGCGCGAATACGTGACGGACTATGATGTGACGTTCGGCCTGGCCGTCCCGGCCCTGCAGCGGGTCCGTGCCTGCGGCCTGGGCTGGCCGGCGGCGGCGCTGGAGAGCTACCTTCGCGTCCTGGCCGAGGTTCCGGATACGCTGATCGCGCGCAAGCGAGGACCCGTGGCCGCGCGCGCCGTGGGCGACCGCGCCCGGGAGGTCCTGGGGGCGGGCGAACCCGGGAGTCCCGAGCGCGCGCGGGCCGCGGAGGCGTTCGATTCCGAGCTGAGGGGGGACGCCAACCGGCTCAACCCCGGCACCACGGCCGACCTCGTGGCGGCCGCGCTCTTCGTGGCGCTCAGCGAGGAGCTCTGAAGGAGCACCGATGGCGGAGTACAAGGTCATCGTCGAGAAGGACTACCTGGTCTTCGCCTCCGGGCACTTCATCACCTACACGGGCAAGTGCGAGACGCTCCACGGCCACAACTACCGGGCGCGGCTGGAGGTCGAGGGGGACCTGGACGAGGACTCCTACGTCTGGGACTTCGTGAGCCTGAAGCGGATGATGCGGCGCCTGGTCGACGAGCTGGACCATCGGATGCTGCTGCCGCGCGACAACCCCTCGCTGAAGGTCACGGAGGAGGGGGACGGCATCCAGGTCCTCTACAAGGAGCGGCGCTACGTGTTCCCGCAGAGCGACGTCGTCCTCCTCCCGGTCCCCAACACGACGGCGGAGATGCTGGCCCGCTATCTGGCCGGACGGGTCAAGGAAGAGCTTCAAACGGCGGGGGCCGGAAGGCTGAGCGCCCTGGCGGTGGAAGTCGAGGAGTCGTTCGGCCAGTCGGCGTGGTGCCGGGAACGCATGCGGGACTGAGCGCTCCCGACCGCGAGCGGTCCGATGCGGATCCTGGTGCACGAGTTCGCGAGCGGGGGCGGCCTCGCGGGGCGACGCGTTCCGGCCTCGCTCGGCCGCGAGGGAGCGGCCATGCGGGACGCGCTGGTCGCCGACCTCGCGGTGATGCGCCGGCATCGGATCGTGACCACGGTGGACCCGCGTTTCCCCCTGCGAGCGCCCCCCGGCGTCGAGGTGGTGACGCTGCCGCGCGGAAGCGCCGCGCTTCTCGACCGCCTCTTCGCGTCGGCCGACGCCGTCTGGCTGGTGGCGCCGGAAACGGATGGCTGCCTCGAGCGCTTGGCGTCGAGGGTGGAGGACAAGGGGACGGCGCTCCTGGGTCCCGGCGCGGCGGCGATCCGCCGGGCGGCCGACAAGGCGGGTCTCCCGCGCCGCCTGGCCCGCCAAGGCGTGCCCCACCCGAAGACGCGCGTCCTGCGCGTGGGCGTCGATTGGTTGGCGGCCGCACGTGAGGTCGGCTATCCGGTCGTGGTCAAGCCCGCGCGGGGAGCGGGTTGCCAAGGGGTGTGCCTCGCCCGCGACGCGCGCGAGCTGCGGCAGGCCGTGGACATGGCGGGCCGGGCCGCTGGAAAGAGGCCCCTGCTCCTTCAGCGCTACGTTCCGGGCGTGGCCGCGAGCGTCTCGCTCCTGGCCGACGGCCGGCGCGCCGTGGCGTTGACGGTGAACGCCCAGCGCATGCGCGCCTCACGACCCTTCGCCTATCGTGGCGGGACGACGCCCCTGGATCATCCTCTGGCGGGGCGGGCGGTGGAGGCGGCGCTGGGTGCGTGTCGGGCCTTGCCGGGGCTCCGCGGCTACGTGGGCGTCGACGTGGTGCTCACGCGATCGGAAGCCGTCGTCATCGAGGTGAATCCGCGGCTCACGACCTCCTACCTGGGCGTCCGTCGGGCGCTCGAGGGAAACGTCGCCGCCCTCACGCTCGCCGCCTGTGCGGGCGCGCTGCCCGCCCCCCCGCCCATCCGGCGGCACGTCCGCTACACGGCGGGGGGACGGATCGTCTCCGTGGCCCCGCCCTCCTCCTCCGTGCTCCCGCGTTCATGAAGGGTCCGATCCTGGGCTGGGACGTGGGGGGGGCCAACGTCAAGGCGGCGCGCATCGGGGAAGACGGGCAGTCCGGGCCGAAGGTGCTCGAGCGTCCCTTCGCCCTCTGGCGCGAGCCCCACGGCCTGCCCGCGGTCCTGGCCGAGACCGCGGACCGGCTGGGCGGCGCCCGCACCATGGCGGTCACCATGACCGCCGAGCTGGCCGACTGCTTCGCCACCAAGCGGGAAGGCGTCGCCTTCGTGCTCGACGCTTTCCACACGGCGTTCCCCGACGTCCAGCCGTGGGTCTACGGCGTCGACGGACGATTCCGATCCGTGGAGGCGGCGCGGCGGCGCCCGTACCGGGTCGCGGCCGCCAACTGGATGGCGAGCGCGACGCTCGTGGCGCGTACGTTTCCAGACGCGCTCTTCCTCGACGTCGGCAGCACGACCACCGACGTGATCCCGATCGTCGCCGGCCGCGTGGTCGCACGGGGGCGGACGGACCCGGCCCGGCTCCGCACCGGCGAGCTCGTCTACACCGGGGCGCTGCGCACGCCGGTCTGCGCCGTCGTGCGCTCGGTGCCGCTGCGCGGCCGGCGGTGCCGCGTGGCCGCCGAGCACTTCGCCGTCGTCGCCGACGTCCACCTCTGGCTGGAACGGATCGAGGAGAGCGACTACACCTGCGAGACGCCGGACGGCCGGGGGCGGACTCGGCCCGAAGCCGGTGCCCGGCTCGCGCGCGTGGTCTGCGCCGATCTGGAGATGCTCGGTCCGGACGACATCACGGCGATCGCAGGGCACGTCGCGCGGGCCCAGGTGCGGCAGATCGCGGGCGGCATCCGGCAGGTGATGCGGCGCCTGGGCCCGGCCTCTCCCCGCCTGGCCGTCCTGGCCGGACAGGGGGCCTTCCTGGCGCAGTCCGCCGCGCAGGAGGTCGGTCTCGCGACCAGCGACATCGCGGAAGACCTCGGATCGGCGGCGGCGCGGTCCGCTCCCGCGGCCGCGGTGGCGTACCTGCTGGCGGGGACGGCCGAGGCGTGACCGCCGACGCGGTGGTGAAGGTGGGGGGCCGCCTGCTCACGAGCGGCCGCCTGTCCTCCCTCCTCACGACCCTCGGCGAGCTGGCCCGGACGTATCGCCTGGCCGTGGTGCCGGGCGGCGGACCCTTCGCCGACGCCGTGCGCGGTGCCTGCTCCCTCCACGACCCGGGAGCGAGCGCGGCCCATTGGATGGCCATCCTGGCCATGGACCAGCACGCGCATCTGCTCGCGGGCCTGCAGCCGGCGGCGCGTCTGGTCACGGACCAGGACGAGATCGCGAAGGTCCAGGACGAGGGACTCCTCCCCGTGCTCGCTCCCTTCCGCTGGCTCCAAGCGGTGGATCCGCTGCCCCACGGCTGGCACGTCACCTCGGACAGCATCGCGGCCTGGGTGGCCGCACGGCTCTCCGCGCGCCGCCTCGTGCTCCTCAAGTCGCTCGAGGGCGTGCCGGGGACCGGCGGCGACATCGTGGCGGAGGCGCCCCTGCGCTCACCGGCGCTGGCCGGGATCGTGGACGAGCACTTCGAGCGGGCGGTGGAGCCCGGCCTGGAGTGCTGGGTCCTCAGCGGGCGCGAGCCGGAGCGCATTTCCGAGTTGCTCAGGGAAGGTCGAACGCGCGGCACACGCTTGCGCTGAGGCGGAGGGGGCGCCCCTCCCCGTGGACGAGCAGTACGGCCTATTTGCTGTCCATCGTCCCCCATCGGACGTGTCATCGCCTATCCTGGAATTGGCGATTTTTGTCGCGGAGGAATCCATGAAGAAGCTGACGATGGCGTCCGTTCTCGGACTCGGATGTGTACTCGCATGGGGCGCGGCGGCCGACGAAACGAAGACCGCGGCCCATAAGACCGGCGGGACCACGGCGCACGTCACCGGTTGTCTCGAGAAGGGGAGTGACGCGAATACCTACAAGCTGACCCACGTGGCGGGGGGCGCGGACTGGCAGCTCATCGGCGCCGCCGCCTCCTTGAAGATGTCGGACCATGTAGGTCACAAGGTCGAGGTCTCGGGCACGTCGCTCGGGCGCGCCCCCGGCACAAAGGAGGTGAGCTCGGACGACAAGGGGGTCTCGTCGGGTACGGGGAGCGGCGCCAAGGCGGCCGTAGAGAAGAAGACATCGGACGACGACAAGGGCGTCTCGTCGGGCACCGGAAGTGGCGCGAAGGGAATGACGGCCGAGAAGGGGGATCACCAGCTGAAGGTGACAGCCCTGAAGCACGTCGCTCCGACCTGTCCGTAGCTCGCCTTCGACCTCGAGGCGGCCGGCGGCGAGGGGGAGGGTCCTCCTCCTCGCCGCTCTCAGGAAGCTACGCGTGCGCGGCTTCGGCCCTTCCCGACGTCGTGGAATCCGCCCGCGCCGAGCGCGGCCGTCTCGAGACTGCTGGCCAGGAGGCCGCGCATAGCACGCCGCTCATTCGTGGTCTCCTCGTGCCCACCGCCGGCTCCGTCGTGATGGAGTCCTCATTGGGCGCCACGCTATACCCAGCGAAATCGTCATGACCGACGACGCCGCCGACCTTCGCGACGGTCGACCGGCGGGAACCCGCGGCGCTGAACGCGGCCAGGGCGCGGGTGGCCCGGTAACGCGCTTACCCGGCGGCCGTGGGGGTTTCGCTCGACCGCCCGCCGCCCGCCTGCCGTTTGGTCTCGATGGCCTGTATCAGCTTGTCAAAAGGCTCGGCGAACTTCTGGACTCCTTCGCGCAGGACCTGGTCCGTGACCGCCGGCAAGGAGATTCCCAGCTCCTGGAGGCGCTCGAGCGTCCGCTCCGACCCATCGAGGTCCTCCTCGATCCGTGCCCGGGGCTTGCCGTGGTCGCGGAAGGCGTCGATGGTCTCGAAAGGAAGGGTGTTGATCGTCTGCGGTCCGACGAGCGCCTCGACGTAGAGGACGTCGCTGTACCTCGGGTTCTTGGTGCTCGTGCTCGCCCAGAGCGGCCGCTGTACCCGCGCCCCCTTCTCCGCCAGGGCCAGGAAGCGCGGGTGCGCGACGATGGACTTGAAGCGCTGGTAGGCCCTCCTGGCGTTGGCGATCGCCGCCCGACCCTCGAGAGAGGCAAGCTCCGGCGCCCGGTTGGGATCCCTCGCGGTTCGCTTCTCATCCTCGATCCATTTGTCGGCCAGCGTATCGATCCGGCTCACGAAGAAGCTGGCCACCGAGGCCAGGCGGTGGACCGGCTTGCCCTCGACGACGCGGCGCTCCAACGCCCGGATGTAGGTCCAGGCGACGTCCTCGTAGACGGGGACGGCGAAGAGGAGCGTGATGTTGACGTTGATCCCCTGATAGAGGCATTCCTCCACGGCCGGGAGGCCCTCCGGCGTGCCGGGGATCTTGATCATCAGGTTGGGGCGGTCCACGCGGGCCCAGAGGCGCCTTGCTTCGGCGATGGTGGCAACGGTGTCGTAGGCGAGCCGCGGCGACACCTCGAGGCTCACGAAGCCGTCCGCGCCGGCGGTTTCGTCGTAGACCTGGCGGAGGACGTCGGCGGCCATGCGAACGTCGGCCACCGCCAGCGCCTCGTAGATCTCGAGGGCGCTCGCTCCCTCCGCGATCAGCTCCGACATCGGCTCGTCGTAGTCGGTGCTGCCGCCGATGGCCTTCTCGAAGATGGCGGGGTTGGAGGTCTCGCCCGAGATGCCGTCCTCCTGGACCATGCGCCGCAGGCCGCCGGAGAGGATGTGCCCCCGGCCGATGCTGTCGAGCCAGACGGACTGCCCGAGGGATCTCAGGGCCAACAGCGGATTCGAGGGCATGAGGCCTCCCATCTCGATGACCGCCATCGAGGCGCGCGCGTCAACGGGCCGCCCGTTCGGCCAGGCCCGCCCGCACGCTCCGGACGGCTTCCACTACTGCCTCGGGCGTGAGTCCCAGCTCCCGGTAGAGCGTCTGGTACGGGGCCGACGCGCCGAAGCGGTCGAGGCCGACGACGGCGCCGTCGAGGCCCACATAGGCCCTCCAGCCGAGCGTGACCCCCGCCTCGACCGACACCCGACAGCGGATCCGCAGCGGCAGGACCTCTTCGCGATAGGCGGCAGGCTGCGCCTCGAACAACTGGCGGCAGGGCATCGATACGACGCGCGTGCGATGACCCTCCGCAGAGAGCCGCCCCGCCGCCTCCAGGGCGATCGCCACCTCGGACCCGGTGGCGATGAGCAGGACCTGCGGGTCCTCCGCTTCGGCGAGGACGTAGGCCCCCCGCGCTGCTCCCTCGGCCGGCGCGTACCGCCCGTGGTCCAGGACCGGCAGCGCCTGCCGCGTGAGCACGAGGGCCGTCGGGCCCTTCCGCCGCTCGAGGGCGAGGCGCCACCCGACCGTGGTCTCGGCGGCGTCGGCGGGCCGGAAGACGTAGAGATTGGGGATCGCCTGCAGGGCCATGAGCTGCTCGATCGGCTGGTGGGTCGGGCCGTCCTCGCCGAGGCCGATGCTGTCGTGGGTGAAGACGTAGACCACCGGCTGTTCCATGAGCGCGGCCAGCCGGATCGAGGGACGCATGTAGTCCGAGAAGATGAGGAACGTCCCGCCGTAGGGGCGCAGCCCGCCATGGAGGGCGATACCGTTCAGGATGGCTCCCATCCCGTGCTCCCGGACGCCGAAGCGGATGTAGCGCCCGGCGAAGTCGTCGCGCGTGATCGACCCCTCGCCCTTGGGGAGCGTCTGGTTCGACACCGTGAGGTCCGCCGATCCCCCGACCAGCGTGGGGATGCGCGCGGAGAGCGCCTCCAGCACGGCACCCGAGGCCGCGCGGGTGGCGATGGGCTTCTCGGACGGGAAGCTGGGCAGATCGCGATCCCATCCCTGCGGCAGATCGCCCTTCAGTGCGGCTTCGAAGGCGGAGGCCAGCTCGGGGTGGGCCTTCGCATGACGACCGAGCAGCGAATCCCATTCGACGCGACGTGCCGCGCCCGCGGACCCTGCCTCCTGCAAGAGCTCCCGCGCTTCCGACGGCACGACGAAGGCAGCGTCCGGGAGCCAGCCCAGGCGCTCTTTCGTGAGGCGCACCTCCTCCACGCCGAGCGGCTCTCCGTGGGCCTTCTCGGAGTCCTGGCGGTTCGGGCTCGGGCAGCCGATGTGTGTCCGACACGCGATGAGCGAGGGTCGGGCCCCTTCGGCCCGGGCCGCGTGGAGCGCGGCCTCCACCGCCTCCGGGTCGTGGCCGTCGACGCGGCCGGCCTGCCAGCCATAGGCGCTGAAGCGCGCCACCACGTCCTCACTGAAGGCCAGCGACGTCGGCCCGTCGATGCTGATGCGGTTGTCGTCCCACAGGACGATCAGCTTGCCCAGGCCGAGATGTCCGGCGAGGGCGCAGGCCTCGTGGGAGACTCCCTCCATCAGGTCCCCGTCGCTGGCAACGACGTACGTGTAGTGGTCCACGACGGGGAAGCCGGCGCGGTTGAAACGCGTGGCCAGCCATCGCTCGGAGAGGGCCATCCCCACCGCGCTTCCGATCCCCTGGCCCAGGGGACCGGTGGTGGTCTCGACGCCCGGGGTGAGTCCGTGCTCCGGATGGCCGGGCGTGCGGCTGCCCCACTGGCGAAAGGCCTGCAGCTCATCGAGCCGCAGGTCGTACCCGGCGAGGTGAAGCAACCCGTACAGGAGCATCGACCCATGCCCGGCCGAGAGCACGAAGCGGTCGCGATCCGGCCACGCCGGATGGGCGGGATCGAACTTCAAGAAATGAGCCCAGAGCACGACGGCGGCGTCCGCCATGCCCATGGGCATGCCGGGATGGCCGGAGTTCGCCTTCTGTACGGCGTCCATGGCCAGGACGCGGACCGTGGCCGCGGCCAGACGACGCCGGCGGGCCAGCACGCCGGCGGCCTCGAGGGCGGGGGGCTCGCGGATGCCACCGAACATGTCTACGTCCCCCCGCGCTCGGCCACTTCACGGCCGACGGCCGCCAACCGGGCGCCGGGCTTGAGTCCGGCCATGCCGAGGCGGCGCAGCGCGGCCACGGGTGCCGCGAACGGCAGGTGAGCGCTGTCGGCGTGCTTCCGCAGCAGGTGATAAGTGAGCAGGAGCTGGGTCAGGGCCAGCGGATGGCTGTGGCGCATCTCGGTGCTGTCCAGATACCCTCCGAACTGGTCCTCGCGCACCGGCGCCAGGTCGGGGAGGTGCTGCCAGATCGTCGCTTCCAGTCGCGCCGCGTGTTCGGGGGTCACGTTGCCGTCGATGTCGAGGAAGTCCGCGGGTCGGCCCCCGTCCCGCCCCAGGGCCAGCCGGATTCCCGCTCCGTCGCTTGCGTCCTTCTCCAGCAGGTAGGTGAGGTCCGGATGGGGAATGGTCGGGCGCAGGACCAGGCGGGCGTTGAGCTGCGGTCCCGCGTCGCTGAGCGCCGCTCCCTCCGCCGGATAGAACCGCACCACGACGTCGGCGCGCTCGCGTTGCGGCCGGATGAAGCGCTCGGAGTCCTGCTCGCGGCGCTCCAGCTCGTCCAGGACCTGCGGCTCCGTGTAACCGCGCTTGGCCGTGTCTCGCCGGATCTTCCACACGCGGCGCAGCGCCTCCGGAGGATCCAGGTACACCTTCACGTCGTAGAACTGCTCGAGGACGGGCGTCGAGAAGCCCAGGAGGCCTTCCACGATGACGAACTCGCGCGGCCGCACATACTCGGGCCGGACGAGGGTGCCGGTCGCATGGTCGTAGACCGGCTTCAGTATCGGTTGACCGTAATGGAGCCGCTCGACCTGCAGCTCCATGATGTCCATGTAGTTGCAATCGGGTTGAAGGGGGGTGATGCCCCGCTCGGCCCGCTCCTGACGGTCGTACCTGTGGTAGTCGTCGGTGCAGACGTGGGTCACGGACTCACGTCCGAGGATGCTCATGAGGCCCCGTGTGAGCGTCGTCTTGCCCGCGGCGCTGTCCCCCACCAGGCCCAGGATGATCGGTCGCCGCCCCTCTGCGGACATGCTCAGCCTCCCGAGGAGTCGCGCTCGCCGCTCGGCCGGTCCGACGCGTAGGAGCGGAGGCTGTACCGGAGGCGCCGGTCTGAGAGCTCCTGCCGCTCGAGGTGGAACCCGGGCTCGTGCTCGGGCCGGTTGACGATGAAGCTCAGCGCGATCGTCTGTCGCCCGAGCCGGTTGTCGAAAGCGTTCACGCGGACGTAGTGGCCCGGATGAGCCTGGCGACACTCATCGATGGCCTTCAGGACCACGGCGGGATCCTTCTGGTCGAACAGGGGCTGACCCCACATCTCCCAGTAGACGTTCCGTGGGTGCGGGTCGTCCGTGTACTCGACGGCCACGGGCCAGCCCTTGTCCAGGCAGTACCTCACCTGGGCTCGGATCTGCTCGTCGTCGAAGTCGGGCAGGTACGAGAACGTGCCTTGCCTCAGCCGCATCGCCAAATCCTCCTGCAACCCTTCCTAGAGCTCCGGCGCGGTCACGACGTCGGGCGCGTCGGTGGTGTCGAACTGGAACGTGACGTCCTTCCATGTGTCGAGGGCGTGGCGGAGCGCGGGCGAGAAGCGGGCCGCCTTGGCCAGGACCTCCGGCCCGTCGGCCAGGCAGTCGCGGCCCTCGTTGCGGGCCTGGATCAGGGCTTCCAGGGCGACACGGTTGGCCGTCGCCCCCTCGGCGATGCCGTCCGGGTGGCCGATGGTCCCTCCCCCGAACTGCATCACCACGTCCTCGCCCAGGTAGTGGAGGAGCTGGGGCATCTGACCGACGTGAATCCCTCCCGAGGCCACGGGCATCGTCCCGGGCATCGAGGCCCAGTCCTGCTCGAAGTAGAGGCCGAGCGCCGGGTTGGCGGGCAGGGTGTTCTCGCGCAGCGTGTCGTAGAAGCCGCGGACCGAGCTCGGGTCCCCCTCGAGCTTGCCCACCACCGTGCCGGCATGAATGTGGTCTACCCCCGCCAGCCGCATCCACTTGCAGATCACACGGAAGTTGACGCCGTGCGTCTTCTGTCGCGTGAAGGTGCTGTGGCCGGCCCGGTGCAGGTGGAGGAGGACGCCGTTGCGGCGGGCCCAACGCGACATGGACTGGATCGCCGTGTAGCCGATCGTCAGGTCGATCATGACGATGACGCTTCCCAGTTCCTTGGCGAAGTCCGCACGCTCGTACATGTCCTCCATCGTGGCCGCCGTCACGTTCATGTAGTGGCCCTTGATCTCGCCGGTGGCGGCCTGGGCACGACCGACGGCTTCCATGCAGAACAGGAAGCGATCGCGCCAACGCATGAACGGCTGGGAGTTGATGTTCTCGTCGTCCTTGGTGAAGTCGAGGCCCCCGCGAAGCGCCTCGTAGACCACGCGTCCGTAGTTCCTCGCGGAGAGGCCCAGCTTCGGCTTGACCGTGGCGCCCAGGAGGGGACGGCCGTACTTGTTCAGGTACTCGCGCTCCATCACGATGCCGTGCGGCGGACCCTGGAAGGTCTTCACGTAGTGCGGCGGGAAGCGCATGTCCTCCAGGCGCAGCGACTTCAGGGCCTTGAAGCCGAAGACGTTCCCGATGATCGAGGACGTGAGGTTCGCGATCGAGCCTTCCTCGAAGAGGTCGAGGTCATAGGCGATGTACGCGATGTACTGGTCGGTTCCGTGGACGGGGACGACGGAATAACACTTGGCCTGATAGTGCTCGTGGGCCGAGAGGCGGTCCGTCCAGACCACGGTCCAGGTGGCGGTCGAGGACTCGCCCGCGACGGCGGCCGCGGCCTCGATGGGCTCGACGCCTTCCTGGGGGACGAACCGGAAGGCGCAGAGGACGTCGCTGTCCTTGGGAACGTAGTCGGGGTTGTAGTAGCCCATCTCCGCGTACGGTGCGGTGCCCGCGGACCACCGGTCCTTCTTCCGCTCTGACCGATTCACCGTGGTCATGCCGCCTCCTTTGGGATCTGCCACGAAAACGTGTCCGTAGGATGGGCCACCGAGGGAGGCCCGGACAACGATCCTTCGGGTGGAAAATGCGGCCCGATCGGGCGACATCCGCCTACCCGATCGGGTGGGGCGCCGAGGATTCATTCCGAGGCGGCGCGCTTGATGAAGCGGGGCCCGGAGCGAGGACGCCTTCTACGACCGGCGGTGGTAGCGGGCGGCGGCCTGCGTGCGGTTGGCGACGCCCATCTTGGAATAGAGGTTCCGGAGGTGGAACTTCACCGTGTTCGGGCTCATGCGGAGGGCGCGGGCGATGTCGGCGTTGGTGCCGCCGTCGGCCAGCAGCTCGAGTACGGCGGCCTCCCGGTCGCTGAGCCGCTCGGCCGCGGGGCCAGGCGTGAGCCAGCGGCGCGCTCCCTGCGGGAAAACCATCTTTCCCGAGGCCACCTGGCGGATCGCGACGAGCGTTGCCTGCGGAGGGTCCGTCTTGAGCACGAAGCCGTCGGCGCCCGCCTCGATCGCCTCGCGCATCGACAGGGCGTCGCTCAGGGCGCTCAAGACGACCACGCGCACGGCGTGGCCCTCCGCGCGGATCGTCCGTATGCACCTCGGGCCGTCCATGTACGGCATCTTGAGGTCCACGACCGCCACGTCCGGTCGGAACCGCCGGACGGCGTCCAGAAGGCGCTCTCCGTCGGTCGCGGTGGCGACCACGTTGAGGTCGGGCTCGCCGCTGATCATCGCCCGGAGGCCTTCGAGGAGGAGGGCGTGGTCGTCGGCCAGGACGATGCGGAGGGGCTCCTGGTCAGCCATCGAAGGGGATCTCGACGCGCACGTGGGTCCCGCGGCCGGGCCGGCTGTCGATGCGCAGCGAGCCCCCCATGAGCACGGCCCTCTCCCGCATGCCGCGGAGACCGATGTGCTCGGGCCTCTTCGTGGCCTCGGGGCCAGTCAGCGGAGGAGGGTCGAAGCCTCGGCCCTCGTCGGAGATCTCGAGCACGATGCGGCCTCTCCTCGTCGCCAGGCGCACGCTGGCCGTGGACACTTCGGCATGCCGCCGGACGTTCGATAGCGCCTCTTGCAGGATCCGATACAGTCCGATCTTGACGCGGAGGGGCACCGGAGGGGCATCGCCCAGGTCGAGCCGGACGGGGACGCCCGTGATGGCTTCGTGCTCCACGGCGGGCTCCGCGAGCAGCTCCGCCAGCGCGCGTTCGGCAAACGCCGGTCCGCGCAGCGTACTGAGCAGACCCCGGATCTCCCGGAGGGAGGACTCGAGCGCCACCATCGCGCGTGAGAGCACGGTGGCTTCCGCGGCGAGGCTGGAGGCGGACAGTCGCGATCGCAGGGACGTGAGCTGGCTGAGGGCCGCGAAGATGTCCTGCACGGGGCCGTCGTGGAGGTTCAGGACGATCCGCTGGACCTCCTCCTCCGCGACCGCGAGCAGGCGCCGTGCAGCCCCGGCGGGTCTGGGCGCTCGCACCCGGGGGCCTCGCGGCTTCGCATGGCGTTCCCTGACTCTCCCCAAGACGGCTCTATCATAGGTCCACCGACGCGCCCTGGAACTCCGGATGACTGCGGAGAGGTTTCACGGCGCGGCCCGAGTACGCCCCCGCCCACACGGCGATGTGGGTACGTCGACCCATTTCGCTGACGGCACGGATCCGCCCGCGCCGAGCGCGGCCGTCTCGAGACTGCGGGCCAGGAGACCGCGCATCACGTCGTCGGTGAAGAACTCCATGCCGCAATTCGTGTGATGGACGACGAACCACTCGCCGGCGTTCCGGACCACACGGGCGTCTCCTTCGGCCAGGCCGGCGAACTGTGAGGTAGTCCCCGTTGGGCGCCGCGCTAGCATACC
>JBGPBV010000056.1:0-39555 GCA_041481445.1 Vicinamibacteria bacterium | reverse complement strand
CGTCTACGGTCCGATGGGACCGCTGAGCCAGGCCTGGGGCGACGTGGAGCCGGTGCCCTGGGGAGAGGCGCACCATCGCGAGATGCGCCGGCGCTGGGGCCACACCGTCGGGATCGCGGTCATGGCCGAGGACCTGCCCGAGGAGACCAACCGCGTGACGCTGGACGCCGAGGCGAGGGACTCGTCCGGCATCCCGGCCGCCCGCGTGCGCTACACCTTCAGCGAGAACAGCCTGAGGATGCTCGAGCACGGCGCGCGCGCGGCGCGTCAGGCATTGGAGGCGGCGGGCGCGGCGCAGGTCCGCGACACCGGCGCCCCCAACGTCTTCGCGCACCTGATGGGGACGGCGCGCATGGGGGGCGACCCTCGCCGCTCCGTGGTCGACGCCTGGAACCGCGCCCACGACGTCCCCAACCTGTTCGTGGTGGACGGCAGCTCGTTCACGACCGCGGCCGCCGTCAACCCGACCAGCACGATCGGCGCCCTGGCCCTCCGCGCGGCGGACGGCATCTGGGAAGGGCGCCGGGACTGGATCTGAGGCAACCCGAGAGCGAATTGAAGTAGGGTTGCCCTCGTCGGGAGGCGCCCATGGCCCAGACTGCCCTCTTCTCCACCTGCTCCGTCTGCGCGCTGCTCAGCGCTCTGGCGCCGGCCGCGCGCGCGGAGACTGCCGCGCCCGCCTACAAGGATCCCAAGGCTCCAGTGGAGCGGCGCGTCGAGGACCTGCTGAGCCGGATGACGCCGGCCGAGAAGGCGCGCATGCTCGCCGGCTCGGGCTGGATGGAGAGCGCGCCCAACGAACGCCTCGGCATCCCCGCCATCAAGATGGCGGACGGGCCGCTGGGTGTCCGCAACTGGATCGGCTCGTCCTCCGTCACCAACGCCGCCACCATCACGCCCGTCCTCACCACCGCGTTCCCGGCTGGCATCGGCATGGCCGCGAGCTGGGACCTCGACCTCGTGCAGGCGGAGGGGCGCGTGATCGCCCAGGAGGTCAAGGCCCTCGGGAGGGACATGATCCTCGGGCCCACCGTCAACATCGCGCGCACGCCGCTCTGGGGCCGCAACTTCGAGGGCTACGGAGAGGATCCGTACCTGGCCGCGCGCATGGGCGTCGCCTACATCCGCGGGGTGCAGGACGAAGGGGTCATCGCCACCGTCAAGCACTTCGCGGCCAACAACCAGGAGTTCGAGCGCCATCGCATCGACGAGACGATCGACCTCCGGGCTCTCCACGAGATCTACTTTCCCGCCTTCCGGGCGGCGGTGCAGGAGGCGGGCGTGTGGGCGGTGATGAACGCCTACAACAAGGTCAACGGCCGCTATTGCGGCGAGAACCCCTTCCTCCTCCGGGAGACGCTGAAGGACCGGTGGGGGTTCAAGGGGCTCGTCGTCTCCGACTGGGGCAGCACCTACAGCACGGCGCCGACGATCGCGGCCGGCATGGACCTCGAGATGCCGGGGGGCGAGCCCATGCGCCGATGGCGGGCGCGGGAGCAGACGCAGAAGGACGGCAACGGCGCGGGCTGGCTCACGGAGGACAAGGTGCTGGCCGCCGTCGCCGCCGGCGAGGTCAACCCGGCGTCGGTGGACGACAACGTGCGCCGGATCCTGCGCGTCATGTTCACGGCCGGCCTGTTCGACACGCCGCACGCGGGTGGGGGCGCGGTGGACACGGACGAGCAGAAGGCGGTGGCCCGCCGGGCCGCGACCGAGAGCATGGTCCTGCTCAAGAACGAGCGCGGCCTGCTACCGCTGGACGCGCGGAAGATCCGGACCGTCGCGGTGATCGGCCCCAGCGCCGCGGTGGCGCGCACCGGCGGTGGCGGCAGCTCGTTCGTGCGGTCGAAGTACGCGATCACGGCCCTCGACGGGATCCAGGAGGCCGCGGGCGCGAAGGTGCAGGTCAGCCACGCCCTCGGCGTCGTCATGCCGGGCGAGGACGCGCCGGCCGACGCCCGAGCGTTGCGCGACGAGGCGGTCGCGCTGGCCGCCCGATCGGACGTGGCGATCGTGGTGGTCGGGTACTCCCTCAAGCTCGAGTCCGAAGGCTTCGATCGGCCTTCGATGGACCTTCCCGCCGGCCAGGACGACCTCATCCGGGCGGTGGCCGCCGCCAACAGGAACACCGTGGTGGTGGTCGTGGCCGGAGCGCCGGTGACCATGACGCGATGGATCGGCGACGTCCCCGCCCTCCTTTACGCCGGGTACGGCGGGCAGGAGGCGGGCCACGCGATCGGCGACCTGCTCCTGGGCGTCGCCTCTCCCTCCGCCAAGCTGCCTGTGACCTTCCCGGCGCGGCTCGAGGACTCCACCGCCCACGGCCATTACCCCGGCGAGAACCTGCACACGGCCTACGGCGAGGGCCTCTACGTCGGCTACCGCGGCTTCGACAAGCGCAACGTGGAGCCGCTCTTCGCCTTCGGGTTCGGCCTCTCCTACACGACGTTCGACTACAGCGGCCTGCGCGTCTCGAGCGCACAGGTGAAGAAGGGCGGCACGGTGGCGGTGACCCTGCAGGTCCGGAACCGCGGCCCGCGGCCAGGCGCCGAGGTCGTGCAGCTCTACGTCCGCGACGTGGCCGCGAGCCGGGACCGGCCCGAGAAGGAGCTGAAGGGCTTCCGCCGCGTGATCCTCGGTCCGGGCCAGACGCAGGCCGTCACCTTCACCCTGGACGGCCCCGCGTTGTCGTTCTTCGACCCCGGCCGGGGAGATTGGGTGGCGGAGCCGGGCGCTTTCGAAGTGCTGGTGGGCGCCTCCTCGCGCGACATCCGCCTCAAGGGAGGCTTCACCCTCGTCGAGTGAGCGAGCGGCCACGAATCGCCTCCTAGGGCGTGGTGTACCCGCTCCACATGAGCGCGCCCTGACAGTGGTTCCCGGCGATGTTGTAGCAGCTGAGCGCCACCGTCAGCGCTCCCGTGCTCAGGATTCCGCTCTGCAGGTCGACGCCCGCGTTGAACGTCGTGTTGTTGACGATCTGGTAGACGAGGTTCCTGGATCCGTTGTCGACGACGAGCGCGGCCGCGTTGGGGACGCTCTCGGGCACGCTGAAGGTGACGTGGACGTCCGTGAGCACGACGTCCGCCGGCACCGAGAGCGCGACCGCCGGCAGGAAAGGCGGCGCGTCGGGTTGCGTCAGGTTGAAGAACTGGCCGTCGTGGACCACCGTCCGCTGCAGAGCCACCGGCAGGACCGGGTTGGTGACCCTGACGTCCTGGACCGCCGGGAAGTTCTTGACCGCCACCTTCAACGGCGTATTGCTCACGCTCACCGGCAATGGAATCGGGCCGCCGATGGTGACGGTGGGACCGCCATGGTCGGCGTGGACGCTCGATCCCCGATCGATGAACATCCCGACGCTCCCGACCAGGATCAAGACGGCCGTCGCCGCCCGAAAGGGCATGACCTTCCTCATGTCACGTCTCCTTCGCTGACAAGCGGCCGCTCATCATCGTCGGCGCGCTCCGAGGCCGCTTCGCGGAGCGGGTGCGCCGGGAGGGACTGCCCCGGGGTATCGAGACCACCGGCGGCAAGGCCGAGCACCTTGTGCGAAGGAGAGTATCGCTCCAGAAGCTGAAGCTTGTCGCGCCGGCGGCGATGCCGCCGGTGAAAATGCCGGGATCTCGCCGGGATTCCGACGTCTCGGGTTGAAAGCGCTGCCAGCGCGCGCGGCAGGAAAACGGCAGGAAAACCGCGTGAAGGGCCTATACTCGGTCGCCCTTCAGCCCGCGGAGGAGACGTGCACCTTCACCTCGTGGACATCGCGATCATCGTGACGTACCTGTGCGCTTCCGTCTTCGTCGGCTACTGGGTCTCGAAGCGCGCGTCGCGCGACCTCAAGTCCTACTTCCTCGGGGGCAACGTGATGCCCTGGTACGTCCTGGGCGTCTCCGACGCCTCGGGGATGTTCGACATCGCCGGGACCATGTGGCTCGTGTACATCATGTTCGTCTACGGCCTCAAGAGCGTCTGGATCCCCTGGCTGTGGCCGGTCTTCAACCAGGTCTTCCTGATGGTCTACCTCTCCGCCTGGCTGCGGCGCTCCAACGCCATGACCGGCGCGGAATGGATCAAGACGCGCTTCGGGGAGGGCAAGGGCGCGCAGCTCTCCCACCTGATCGTGGTGATCTTCGCCCTGGTCAGCGTCGTCGGCTTCCTCTCCTACGCCTTCAAGGGCATCGGAAAGTTCGCCACCGACTTCCTGCCCTGGCATCTCAGCGCGAACGAGTACGCGCTCGTCCTGATGGCGATCACGACCTTCTACGTGGTCAAGGGGGGGATGTTCAGCGTCGTGGTCACGGAGGTGATGCAGTTCTGCATCCTGGCCACCTCCTCCATCGCTCTCGGCCTCATCGCCATGACCCGCGTGTCTCCCGAGATGCTCCGGCGGGTGATCCCGCCCGGCTGGGACAACCCGTTCTTCGGCTGGCGCCTCGGCCTCGACTGGTCGGCTCTCATCCCGTCCGTCAACGACAAGATCGCGCAGGACGGGTACTCGCTCTTCGGGATCTTCTTCATGATGCTGCTCTTCAAGGGCTTCCTGGTGAGCGCGGCGGGGCCGGCCCCCAACTACGACATGCAGCGCATCCTGTCCACGCGCAGCCCGCGCGAAGCCTCGCTCATGAACATGTGGGTGAACTGCGTCCTCATCTTCCCCCGTTACTTCATGATCACCGGGCTCACCATCCTGGCCCTGGTCTTCTACAGCGACACCCTCCGCGGCATGGGCGGCAACCTCGATTTCGAGATGATCCTCCCCTACGCGCTCGACCGCTTCGTCCCCGCCGGCCTGCTCGGGCTGCTCGTGGCCGGCCTGCTGGCCGCCTTCATGTCCAACTTCGCGGCCACCGTGAACGCCGCCCCCCCCTACATCGTGAACGACATCTACAAGCGCTTCATCAACCCCCACGCCAGCGAGAAGACGTACGTGCGGCTCAGCTACGTCGCCTCCCTCGGCGTCGTGATCGCGGGCATCTCCGTGGGCTGGTTCGTGGAGTCGATCGATACCGTGATCAAGTGGATCGTCTCCGCGCTCTGGGGGGGCTACACCGCGTCGAACGTGCTCAAGTGGTACTGGTGGCGGTTCAACGGCTACGGCTATTTCTGGGGCATGGTCACCGGCATCGGGGCCTCCCTCCTCCTGGCCGCGCTGCAGCTGCCCGCGCTCCAGTGGTTCCCGGCCATCCTGCTCCTGTCCCTGGTCGGATGCGTGGCGGGGACGCTCCTCACCCCTCCGGAGGACGAGGAGGTCCTGAAGACCTTCTATCGCCGCGTCCGTCCGTGGGGCTTCTGGGGACCGGTCCTCGAGAAGGTCCAGAGGGAAGACCCGGCTTTCGAGCGGAACAAGGACTTCTGGCGCGACATGCTCAACATCCTGGTCGGCATCTGCGGGCAGACCGCCCTGGTGGTGGTGCCGATCACCATCGTGATCCGCCGGTTCGACGCCGCGCTCATCGCCGCGGGAGTGGTGGCGGTGGTCGCGCTCATCCTGAAGTTCACGTGGTACGACCGGCTGGAGCGCCGCGAGGCCCACACTCCCGCCGAGGACGCGCGCGCGACCGCGCTGGCCGAAGGGCGGCGCACCGGCGCGATCGCCTGAAGGTGGCGCCCGACCGGGAGAGCTTCGAGCGACGGCTGCGGGGGCTGCGCGAGGCCCACGAGCGGCTGATCGAGCGGCCCAACGAGCCGATGGAGGAGTGCAACGGCCTCGTCCAACGCTACCGCCATCCCGTGCTGACCGCCGCCCACGCCCCCCTCTTCTGGCGCTACGACCTGGATCCGGCCACCAACCCCTACCTGATGGAGCGCCTGGGGGTGAACGCGGTCTTCAACGTGGGCGCCGTTCGACTGGGCTCGCGCCATCTCCTGGTGGCGCGAGTGGAGGGAGCCGATCGCAAGTCCTTCTTCGCGGTGGCGGAGAGCGCGACCGGGATCGATCGCTTCCGCTTCTGGGACGAGCCCGTCAGCATGCCCGAGGCGGGCCCTCCCGACGTGAACGTCTACGACATGCGGCTCACCGCGCACGAGGACGGCTGGATCTACGGCGTCTTCTGCACCGAGCGGAAGGACCCGGAGGCGCCTCTCTCCGACACCTCGGCCGCGGTGGCCCAGGCCGGGATCGCCCGCACCCGCGACCTGGTGCGCTGGGAGCGGCTGCAAGACCTCGAGACGCCCTCACCACAGCAGCGCAACGTCGTGCTGCACCCCGAGCGGGTGGGCGGGCGGTATGCCTTCTACACCCGGCCCCAGGAGGGATTCATCCAGGCCGGCACCGGGGGCGGCATCGGCTGGGGTCTGTGCGACGACATCCAGAGGGCGCGGATCGACGACGAGCAGATCGTGGACCCTCGCGAGTACCACACGATCAGCGAGGTCAAGAACGGCCTGGGCCCGCCCCCCCTCAAGACCCCTGAGGGCTGGCTGCACCTCGCCCATGGCGTCCGCAACACCGCGGCCGGCCTCCGCTACGTCCTCTACGTGTTCCTCACCGCGCTCGACGCCCCGGGGCGCGTGGTCAAGAGGCCGGGCGGGTATTTCCTGGCCCCGGAAGGAGAGGAGCGGACGGGCGACGTCTCGAACGTCGTCTTCAGCAACGGGTGGGTCGCCGGCGACGACGGGCGGGTCCTCATCTACTACGGCTCCTCCGACACCCGCACCCACGTGGCTCTCACGAGCATCGACCGGCTGCTGGACTACGTCGCCCACACCCCCGCCGACCCCCTGCGCGCCTTCGCCTGCGTCGAGCAGCGCCTCGCCCTCATCCGGCGCAACCTCGCGGCCTCGCGTCGGGGCTGATCCCCCATGGAGGCGGCCACCATCGTGGACACGCTCCGCTCCGAGCTCGAGCGGGAGCTGACAGAGCGCATCCTGCCCTACTGGCTGGCGCACACCGTGGACGAGCGCGACGGCGGTTTCGTCGGCCGCATCCTCCCCGACGGTCACGTCGTCCCGGATGCGCCGAAGGGCTCGATTTTGAACGCACGGATCCTCTGGAGCTTCGCCGCCGCCTCTCGTGCGCTCCCCGACCCCGCGTACCACGGAGCGGCCCGGCGCGCCCACGACTACCTGCAGGCCCACTTCTGGGATCCCCGCCACGGCGGCGTCTACTGGATGCTCGATCACCGCGGCCAGCCCCTGGACGAGCGGAAGCACGTCTACGCGCAGGCCTTCGCGGTGTACGCGCTGAGCGAGTACGCGAGCGCCACCGGCGAGAGCGCCGGGCTCGACCGCGCGAAAGAGCTGTTCCGGCTCATCGAGGCCCACGCCGCCGACGCCGTGCACGGGGGGTACCGCGAGGCCTTCGGCCGCGATTGGACGCCGGTCGACGACGTGCGCCTCAGTGACAAGGACGCGCCGGAGCGCCGCAGCCTCAACACGCATCTCCACCTCCTGGAGGCGTACACCGGCCTCTATCGCGCCTGGCCCGATCGCGGGCTGCGGGAGCGCCTCCAGGCCCTCCTCGAGCTGTTCCTCTCCACCTTCCACGATCCGGTCCGCTCCCACTTCCGGCTCTTCTTCGACGAGGATTGGACGGTCCGCTCCCACGACGTCTCCTACGGCCACGACATCGAGACGAGCTGGCTGATCCTGGAAGCGGCGGACGCGCTGGAGGCTCCGGCGTTGCGGGCCCGCACGCGGACCATCGCCCTGGCCGTGGCCGCCGCCACCCGGCGCGAGGGCCTCGACGCGGACGGCGGCCTGTTCAACGACGGAGGCCCGGCCGGGCCGCGCCCGGGCGAGAAGCACTGGTGGCCGCAGGCGGAGGCGATGGTCGGGTTCGTGAGCGCCTACCGGGAGACCGGGGACGAGGCCTACCTCGAGGCCGCCGCGGGCGTCTGGAAGTTCGTGAAGCGCCGGATCCTGGACCTGGAGCACGGCGAGTGGCGCTGGGGAATGAGAGCCGACGGAACGCCCACCGACGACGACAAGGTCGGGCCCTGGAAGTGCCCCTACCACAACGTCCGTGCCTGCCTGGAAGTCGTGAAGCGCGCGCGCCTGAGGTCGACGTGAGCCCGAGCTGGAGTCGCACGCTGGCCGGCGTCGCCTTCGCCCTGGCCTGCTCCACGGCCGCGCAGGCCACGGTGGTCGTCTTCCAGGAGCCCGGCTTCCCGACCGTGGAGAGCGAGGCCTGCTCCCGCCAGACCCTCGCCCGGTCCCTGGAGCCGCTTCAACCGGCTTTCGTGGGACTCGACGAGCTCGAGAAGGGAGAGGTCCTGCGGGGCGCCGACCTCCTCGTCCTGCCCTACGGCTCCGCGTTCCCGGCGGACGCCTGGCCGGCGATCCGGGCCTATCTCGAGGCCGGGGGCAACCTCTTGAACATCGGCGGGCGGCCGCTCTGGGTCCCGGTGTTCTTGGAGCCTTCGAGCGAACGTGAGCCCCGGCGGTTCCGGGCCGGCCTCCCCCAGAACACGTACTGGCGTCTCCTGGCCGCCGTCCACGCCACCGAGGTGCCGTGGCGCCGGACGTCGCGGTTCGCGTGGGACGGCGTCTACCCCTTCCGCACGGAAGAGGTCCGTGCCCGCCGGGTCTTCGCCGTCAACACCCAGTTCGTCGCGAACTACGCGGCCCCGGAGGGCAGCTGGCGCGGGCTCGGGTTCTTCCTCGACGAGAAGGGCCGGCGCATCGCGGCCCCCGTCACGCGCCTCGATTTCGCGCTGGCGCCGCGCGGGCGGCAGCCCCTCGGGTACGGCCGCCTGGTGATGCTCGGCTTCGAGCCGGAGCCCGGCTACTGGGACTCCCCCGCCGGCCGGTCCCTCATCCAGGAGGCGGCCCGGCACGCGGCGCTCGGGCCGGCCCTGGTCTGGGTGGAGGTCCCGCGCGCGTCCGTGCACGAGGGCGAGACGGCCGAGGCCGTGCTGCACGTCCACGACCGGCGCTCGCCGGCTGCCGCCTTGCGGGGCTCCCGGCAGGTCCGGGTCGAGCTGCGGCAGGACGGACGTGTCCTCGCGACCCGGATCGTCCCCTGCCCGGACGATCAGCTCGCGGAGAACCTCACCTTCCCCGCCGCCGCCACCCCGGGACTCTACGAGGTGCGCGCCATCCTCGAGCGCACGGGCGGCGTCGTGGACGTCCACGAGACCGGGTTCTGGCGGCGGGACGAGGGGCTGCTCGCCAGCGGACCGGCCTTGAGCGCGGGGACCACCTACCTGCGCAAGGACGGAAAGCCGTTCCTCCCCGTCGGCGTCAACATGTGGGTGAACGACACCGTCTGGCCGTTCTTCCCGGAGAACGCGAACGCCCTCGAGTGGGACCGCGACTTCGCCGAGATGGCGGGGAGGGACCTCACTTTCGTCCGCACCGGGATCTGGCACGACCGGCTGCGCATGATCGACAGCGCCACCGGCGCCGCCCGCGAGTCCGTGCTGCGCAACATCGAGGCCATGCTCCTGACCGCGGGGAAGCACGGCCTGCACGTCCAGTTCACGGTCTTCGTCTTCGAGCCGCAGACGATCCTGCGCGGAAGCAGCCCGGTCCTGGGCCCCGGCCGCAACCCCTACGTCGATCCCGTGGCGGTGGAGGCCGAGGCCACGTTCCTGCGCTCGATCGCCGGGCGCTTCAAGGACGTCCCGTTCCTGAGCTGGGACCTCATCAACGAGCCGAGCTTCTCGAACCCGCGCGCCATCTTCCGCGGCAACCAGCCGAGCAACGATCCCACCGAGGTCGTGGCCTGGAGCGAGTGGCTGGGCAAGCGCTACGGCACGGTGGGCGCGCTCGCCGAGGCCTGGGGCGCCATCGCGTCCGACATTCCGGACTTCGGCGGGATCCCGCTGCCGGAACCCGTGGACCTCGTCCTCACCCGCAACGGCAACCCGCGTCAGGTGCGCGCCCTGGACTACAACCTCTTCGCGCAGGACATGTTCTCCCGGTGGGCGGGCGAGATGGTGAGCACCATCCGCGCCACGGGCAGCCGGCAGCTCGTGGGCGTGGGCCAGGACGAGGGCGGCGTCACCAACCGGATCCTCAACCACTTCTACGGCGGCTCCGGCGTGGACTTCACTTCGCTCCACAACTGGTGGCACGACGATGCGCTCCTCTGGGACGCCGTGGCCGCCAAGCGACCGGGCCTGCCGAACCTGGTGGGTGAGACGGGGCCGCAGCCCTCGGTGGCGATCGGCGGCGAGTCACGCTGGGACGAGGTGAAGGGCCTGGGGCTGGTCGAGCGCAAGCTCGCGCTGGGCCTGGCCGCCGGCAACGGCGGCAGCGCGGTCTGGATCTGGTCGCGGACCGATCCCTTCCGCTTCGGCCGGCAGGACGGCTCGGCCACCCTCTGGGTCGAGGCCCTCGGCCGGCTCGGCGCGTTCGCCAAGGCGGCGGCGCCCCACCTCGGCGACGCCCGCCCGGGCGAGGTCGCGATCGTGCTCCCCCAGTCGCTGCAGCTCTCGGTGTTCAACGACTACGCCCTGGAGGCGCAGCAGCGAGCGGTCCGCGCGCTCTACCACCAGGCCCGCGCCTCCGCCTACACGGTGGGCGAGTACCAGATCGACCTGCTCGGAGATCCGAAGCTCATCCTCGTCCCCTCACCCTGGGTGCTCAGCGAGAAGGCGTGGGGCGCGCTCCTGGACAAGGCGCGCGCCGGAGCCTCCGTGCTGATCACCGGGCGGTTCGATCTCGACGAGCACTTCCGTCCGACGGACCGCCACGTCCGGGCCGGACTCGCCTACGAGCCCGCCGTGCTGTCCACGCGGGCGAACCTCGTGCGCTGGCCGGGGGGCGAAGGCTGGGTCACCTTCTCCGGGAACAAGACCACGTTCCTCGAGCAGGCGCGCCTCGAGTCCGGAGCCACGTTCGCCCGCCGCGCCGTGGGCCAGGGGCAGATCCTCTTCTTCTCGCTGCCCCTCGAGCTCTCGGACGACCTCGAGCTGCTGGGCCGCGTCTACCGCTGGGCGCTGGGCGAGGCCAGGGTCACGCCCGTCTACGAGACCCGGCTCGACGATCCCGGCATCCTGGTCTGCCCGACCGTGCTCGAGAACGCGACCCTGTACGTGCTCACCTCCGAGTCCTCGGTTCCCCGCGACGTCGCCTTCCGGGATCGGGCGAGCGGCAAGGAGCTGCGCGTGAGCCTGGATCCGGGGCGGGCGGCGGTGCGGCTCGTCGGTCGGGGCGGCGAGGTCCTGGCCCGCTATGACCCCGTGCCCGTCCCCGCCCCTTAGCCCTCGGCGCTACCGCCCGGGGCGGCCGAGCGCGAGCAGGCCCTCCGCCTCGTGCTCCGCCCACCAGGCCATCCAGGCCAGGGGCGCGTTGGCGTCGATGTCCACCTCGCGCGCGGCCCAGCCCGTCCCGGTCTTCGGCATCATCTTCATGCCCGGGAGCGAGCCGAAGGGCGGCATGGCCGGGTCGTCCGCGCTCGTCCAGTTGTTCGGCCCCAGCGCCATCTTCCCCGGCTCCGTGTTCGGCACGCAGCAGTCGTACAGGCGCTCCGCCGCGTTCTCGCCGAACCCCGTGACCATGGAGAGGGCCATGCCGTTGGTGCCGAGCAGGTAGTCCATCACGCGCAGCGCGTACCGCGCGTAGCGGGCGGCGGCGGCGCCGTCGCCGGTGGCGCGCTTCTCTTCCGCCGCCACCGCCATGAGGACGGCGTCGTCGAGGATCAGGCGGTTCGAGCCCCAGCGCCAGTTGTTGTCCACGTCGTCCTTGTCGCCGCTGTTCCAGCGATGGGAGCGCACGTCCTTGGTGACCCCCGGATACCCGACGCCCATCTGCTTGATGCAGTCCTCGACGTACGCGAACAGGTTCCGGCGGATGGGCGCGAGGTCGATCCCCTCCGGCCGCAGGGTCAGGAGGGACACGTTCGCGGTGGCGGCCACCGCCGCCCACCAGAACTCCGAGATCTCCCCGAACCGCGGATGGGCAGCCACCTCCCGGCCGAGGGCGGCCGCGGAGGGATCGCCCAGCGCACGCGCGGTGAGGAAGACCTCGACCAGGGCCGCGTAGGCGTCGTCCTCCACGTTGTCGCGGCCCGGGTGGCAGGGCTCGCGGTTCTTCTTGGGCTCGCGCCAGAGGCTGTAGGTGTCGTTGTCGGGATAGATGCCGCCCTCGCCCCCGAAGTCCTCGAAGCCGCGGCAGACGAAGGGCTCCCGGCGGGCGTCGTCGAGCGCGGCGCGAGCCGCTTCGAAGTCCTTCCGCGCCTCCTCCGGACGCTTCTCCTCCCGGTGCAGCCGGGCCAGTTGCGCCAGCGTGCGCGCGACCGCGTAGGTCGACTTCGTCTCCGGCATGGAGACGCACGAGGCACCGCCCTTGTGCGGAGCGCACGGTCCCCACTCCGGAACGTTCGTGTGCAGCTTCGGGATCGCGAGCTTCTGCCCGGGCAGGATGACCTTGTGCACGAGGTCGGTCCCCACGCGCAGCTCGTCGTAGACGCTCACCCCGTTGCCGAACGTCGTATTGGACTCCGGGTGCCGCTCGTACAGGTTCATGAGGAGCCAGGCCGCCTCCGCCACCGGGGTCGTATAGAAGCCCTTGTCGCCGGCGTCGTTCCAGAACACGCCCCGGATGCTCCCCGCGGCCCAGTCGCGCACGAACTGGTCGAAGGTCGTCTCGGGCGTGCGGTGGTCCTTGAAGTAGTCGAAGCTCTCGCGGGCGAGAGCGCCGTAGGGGCTGCCGGTGGTGACGTCGAAGGGCTCGGAGAGGAGGCCGTCGACGCGCAGGCGCAGGCCACGGCCCGCGCCCGTGAAGCTCGAGAAGTCGATCCGGAAGAAGCTGTCTCCGGAGGCGAAGTCGTCCTTGACGTAGTCGCGGGACACGCCCGCGGCCAGCGCCTTGCCGGCGGGGTCGACGAGCTTCCATCGCTTCGACCTGCCGGCCTCCGCGAGGAAGAGCGCGATCTTGTCGGCCCTCCTGAAGTAGCCGAGGTAGTCGATCCGGAAGCGCGAGGCCATCTGGCTCCCGTCGTCGGCGGCCGACGCCGCCCTTGCCGGGAAACCGGCCAGGAGGAGCGCGATCGACAAGAGCCACGGCCGCGTCACTTCCTTCGCCTCGCCGCGTACTCGCCCGCCATTTGCTCCATGACCGACCTCAGCTCTCGTGGATCCCGCACGCATCGGAACACGGCGGCCCGGAAATCCGTCGATCCCGCCATGCCGGCCCAGTTCCAGAACTGGTCCGGCCGCGGCGGGCCCCCCGGCGCTCCCGGTGGCGGAATGACGTCCGGGAGGCGAAACGCGTACATGCTGCCTCCGGCCAGCGGCTCGTGAGGGTACTGGAGCAGCCACGAGCAGTTGTGGCCGTCCAGGATCATGGCCGCCGACACCACCGCCCACCGGCCGCCGTCGCCGGCGGAGGGCTCCTGACAGCTCCAATACCGCGCCCGAGGCACGTACACCGTCGGCTCCGTGAAGCCGTTCTCGCAGAGGGGCACGCTCTCGAGGTCCCGTTCTTCCGCAAAACGCCGCACGTCGGGGAAGGCCTGGCTCCAGTCCAGGTTCGAGCCGTTCACCAGCCGGAATCCCTCGCGGCCCAGGCTCAGCGAGTTGAGGAACGGGATGTAGTAGGGATAGGCCTGGACCGCCGTCGCCAGGGAGAGGATCACGAGCGCGGCCGCCACCCCGCCCAGCGGGCGCGCCAGGCGCCAGCCGCCCTCGGCGAGCCTCGCGAGCGTGCGCGGCAGTGGCGCCAGCAGGAGGATCATCAGGGCGATCGGGATCGAGAAGTGGCGAATGCTGATGTCGACCTGGCTGAGCAGGCAGAATGCGACGAAGACGGCCAGGAAGACCCACGCCGCCCGCCAGTGCAGGTCCAGGCCGCGGGGGACCACCGGCGTTCCTGGAGGCAGCTCTCGCCTGGCCACGAGCGCGACGGCGGCCGCGAGCATGAACAGGGCCAGCGACGCTGCCGGCGTCTTCAGCAGGAACAGCACCGGGAAATAGAACGGCATGCCGTGGGAGTAGGCGTGCCCCAGGATGAACGTCGGCCTCACCGCCGCCATCGCGGTAAAGAGGCCCAGTCCCAGCACGAACGTCCAGACCGGCATCAGCAGCCGCCGCAACACCAGCGAGGCCGGGCCCTGTCCCAGCCGCTGCAGGGACGTCGTGGGCTGTCCCAGCGTGAAGAGGAAGTAGACGCCATAGACGATCACGGCGGCCCACACCAACCCCTCGAGGGTGTGACGTCCGCCGCGGCGGCGCCACGCCCTGGCCTCTTCCTTGCCGGCCGGGGCGACGGCCGGTGGCCGCCACCGCAGGCTCGACTGGAATGCCACGAACGCGAACAGCAGGATCCCGGCCGAGAACTTCGAGAGCAGCGCGCCGGCCAGGGCGGCGGCGAACTGCGGAATCGTCCTGCCCCGTCCGTCCGCTTCCCACATCGTCGCAAACGTCCACATCGCCAGGACCGTGAAGAACGTGACCGGGATGTCCGTGAGGACCAGCGGCCCGAAGGCGAGGAACACCGGCATGCTGGCGAACGCGCAGACGCAGAGGAGCCCGCCCAGGCTTCCCCCCAGCCGGCAGCCGTACACGTACAGGAGAGTCCCGAGCCCGAGCGTGAGCAGCAGCATGGGCAGGCGACCCCACGCCAGCGTCGTGGTCGGGTCGTTCCAGCGCGTGATCATCCAGTGCCCGAACGGCCATTGCGCCAGGAACGCCGGGACTGGACCATCGGCGAACGTCCAGGAGACGCTGTCGTAGTCGGCGTGGACGCCGCGCAGCACGAGGGGAAGGGCGGCGAGGAGCTTTCCCAGCGGCGGATGCTCGACGTTCATGCGCATGTCGAGCCTCTGGAGGTAGCTGACCCCCGCTCCCAGGTGCGCCGGCTCGTCCACCGTCATGGATTCGCGCCACGCCGATCCCGCGGCCAGAACGGCCATCAGCAGGAGGACGAGAGCGGCCTCCCACGCCGCCGCTCGGTCGGCCGATGCGCGCTCGTGCTCCATGGTGCGCCCAAGAAGAGTATCGGCCGCGTGTCCATGAGCCCCGTGGTTCCTTCGTCCCACAAGCGGACACGGCCGTCCGTCCGCGGACATCCCGCGGCCACGCCGGTCGCAGTCCGGCCGGCGGAAGCCCTTGACCTCTCACGCACTTCGCGTGCGGATGTGGGAGGAATCCGAATTGCACTCCCCCGCCGCACCATGACGCCACTCTCGGACGTCCGCTTCGCGCTCAGGTCCCTGCGCCTTCGGCCGGGCTTCACGGCGATGGCCGTGCTGATCCTGGCGGCCGGCATCGGCGCCAACACCGCGATCTTCAGCGTCGTGGACGCGATCCTGCTGCGCTCGCTGCCCTACGGCGACGTCGACTCCCTCGTCGTCGTGTTCGCGGACGGCCACGCGCGCGGACAGGGGGCGCGGCTGGCCACCACCCCCGGAGATTTCCTCGACTGGCGCGAGCGGGCGGACGTGTTCACGGGCCTGGCCGCGCTCCGCAACGAGAGCCGCCGGATCACGAGCGTGGAGACTCCGCTGGTGCCGCTCGTGCACGCCGTCACCGCCAACTACTTCGACGTCCTCGGCGTCCGTCCCGCGCTCGGCCGCGGGTTCGTCCAGGGAGAGGACGCGCCGGGGGGCGAGGACGTGACGATCCTCTCCTATTCGCTCTGGCAGTCGGCGTTCGGCGGCGATCCCGCCATCGTCGGACGGCCGGTGCTCCTCGACGGGCGCGCCCACACCGTCGTGGGCGTCATGGGCCCGTCCTTCTACAGCGCCCACATCTTCGCCGTGCAGCCCGGGCTCTGGGTGCCCGCACCCCTGGCCGAGCAGCGGCCGGACCGCTCGACGCGTGACGTCCTGGTGTACGGGAGGCTCGCTCCCGGGCGCACCCTGGCCGAGGCGCAGGCCCAGATGGCGAACGTGACCGCGGCGCTGGGCCGCGAGTACCCGGCCAGCGACGACCGGTGGAGCGCGTCGCTCGTGCCCCTGCGCGAGCACGCGGTCGGCACCTTCAGCCGGACGGGCGCGATCCTGATGGCCGGAGTCGGCCTCGTCCTCCTCATCGCCTGCGCGAACGTGGCTCACCTGACCCTGGCCCGGGCCAGCGAGCGCGCGCGCGAGGTCGCGCTGCGCACCGCGCTGGGCGCCAGCCGCGGGCGGATCGCCTTTCAGTTGCTCACGGAGAGCCTCCTGCTGGCCCTCATGGGCGGCGCCCTGGGCGCGGTGCTGGCCCGCTTCGGCGCGGCGCCGCTGGCGCGCCTCATCCCCGCCCAGGCCGGCGTCCCGTTCCTCGATCGCGTGGCCGTGGACGGCCCTGTGCTCGCGTTCACGTTCCTCCTCTCGGCGGTCTCGGGCCTGCTCTTCGGAGTCCTGCCCGTCCGTCAGGCCGGGCGCCTCGAGCTCGTCGAGGCCCTGCGCGAGGGCGGCCGCGGCTCGCTGGGATCCTCCGGCCACTGGCGGCACGGGCTGGTGGCGGCGGAGGTCGCCCTCGCCGTGGTGGTCGCCTCCGGCGCCGCCCTGATGCTCCAGACGTTCGTCGGCCTGCATCGGGTCGATCCCGGCTTCGATGCCGCCCACGTGCTCAAGCTCCGCACGTCCCTGCGGGGAGAGGACTTCGCCTCCCCCGCCTCCCGCATCGCCCACTTCGAGGAGCTGCAGCGCCGGCTGGCCGCGCTGCCCGGCATCGCCTCCGCGAGCGCGGTCAGCTTCGAGCCGCCGACCGTGGCGGGCGGGATCTTCGGCCGGGTCCGCCTGTCCTTCCCCGGCGTGCCCGACGATGCCGCCGCCCCCAGCGCGGTCGCGCGCGTGGCGATGCCGGACTATTTCGAGACCATGGGCATCCCCGTGCTGGCCGGCCGTGGCATCACCCGCGACGACCTCGCGGACGGACGCCGCGTCGTGGTGATCAGCCAGGCCATGGTCCGCCGCCATTTCGCCGACGTCGATCCGCTCGGACGCACGTTCGCCGTACACGGCCCCCAGGCCCGGCCCATGGAGGTGGTGGGCGTGGTCGGCGACGTCATGACGGACGGGACCGACCCCACGCCGCTGCCGATGTTCTACACGCCCTACACCCAGAGTGCCCTGCCGGTGATGAGCGTCGTGATGCGGGTGCCGGGAAGGGACGCCGCCGCGCCCGCGCACGATGCGGAGCGGACGGCCTGGTCCCTCTCCGCCTCCACGAACGTCTACGCGGTCGAGACCCTCGACCGGCACCTGGCTGACCTCAACTGGCGCCCGCGCCTGGGCGCCCTCCTCCTCGGCGGCTTCTCGCTGCTGGCCGTGCTGCTGGGGGCGGGCGGCATCTACGCCGTCGTCTCCTACACCGTCCTGCAGCGGCGCCGCGAGATGGGCCTGCGCATGGCGCTGGGCGCGCGCGGCCACGACGTGGTCGCCCTGGTGCTGGGCGGCGGACTGCGCCCCGTCCTGACCGGCCTGGCCGCGGGCACGCTGGGCGCGCTGGCCGCGACCCGCTCGCTGAGCGGCCTGCTCTACGGCGTCCGGCCCGGCGATCCCCTCACCCTGGCCGCCGTCTGCCTGCTCCTCCTGCTCGTCGCGACGGCGGCCTGCCTGGGGCCGGCCCTCCGGGCCAGCCGCGTGGACCCCCAGGTCGCCCTGCGGGAATAGCCAAAAGCGCCGGAGGCGCGGCTAGAATCCCGGCGAATGCCCCGGACGCCCGTGACGGCGAGCGCGTACGGGCGCGCCCTGGCGCGCCTCGCCCGCCGCGATCATTCCGAGCAGGAGATCCGCCGCGCCCTGCGGCAGGACGGGTTCGCGGACGAGCTGGTGGAGGAGACGGTCGCCCGCCTCCGGCGCGAGCGCTACCTCGACGACGCCGGCTTCGCGGCCCGCCTGGCGCGCTCGCGCCTCGCCCACCACGGAGTGGGACGTCACCGGGTCCGCCAGGAGCTGCGCAAGAAAGGCGTGGGCCGCGCCACGGCCGAATCCGGTCTCAAGGAAGCGCTGGGCGAGGTCTCGGAGGAGGCGGTGGTGGACGCCCTCGCCCGCCGGTTCTGGCGGTCCCGGGACAAGGACGAGCCGCCGCACCGGCTGCGCAAGCTCTGGGTCTTCCTCGTCCGTCGCGGTTTCCCCGCCGACCTCGTCCACGCCCGCCTGCGGGCCCTCTGGCCGCGCTGGTCGGACGCGCTCGAGGGCCTCGAGCCCGCGGACGAGTGAGGCCGGGCCCGGCTACTTCAAGGTCAGGACGAAGATGCCGTGACCGACGCCGGCCGGCTCGTCGGTGCGGCCGGACTGGAACGCGATCCGCTTGCCGTCGCCGCTCACCACGGGGTTGGCGGCCTTGAACCCTTCGTAGTCGCCCCAGCGCGTCATGCGCACGAACTCGTTGCCGCCCGCCTCCAGCGAGAGTCTCCAGATGTCGATGTGGTGGAAGTCCTGGCGGCCGGGGCCCTGGTCCTTGCTGGACTCGACGAGCGTCCACTTCCCGTCGGGTGAGGTACCCTCGACTTCGTTGTACTCGTCCGCCACCTTGCGATAGGTCGTGACCTTCCCCGTGGCCAGCTCGATGCCCATCACGTCCGCGTACGGCGAGCGGTAGCAGGTGTAGATGAGCTCGGTGTCGTCGTTGCGGAAGTCCTGGGGCTCGAGCGTGCACTCCGGCCGGTGGGCCCGCACGACTTCCTTCTTGTTCTCGAGAGCCGGCCGCCCCTCCTTGTACGCCACGTCGGCCGTGTAGATCACGGACTCCCCCTCCGGCAGGAGGTCCGGGTACTGGCCATGCGTGTTGGACCACGCGATGCGCAGGCGGCGCCGTGAGATCGCCACGCCCTCGAAGATCCGGTGGTCGAGGGGCGTGGGCGGCGCGCTCGCGTCCGACCTCAGCACCCACATCTCCTGGTCGCGCTCGCGCGTGGTCTTGATGTCCGTGAAGGTCCGGGCCCCGATCAGGAAGAAGTCGCCGTTTGGCAGGTACTGCACGCGCAGGAAGCCGGGATGGACGAAGCGGCCGGTCAGGAGCCGGATGTTCCGGGTGGCGAGGTCGATCTCGAACGCGTCGCCGAAGCTCTTCGACATGAAGGCGATGCGCTTGTCGTCGGGCGACCAGGCCGCGCGCTCCCCGAAGGCGACCAGACGGGTCACGTTCGAGGGGGGATGCTCCTCGGGATCGCCGGTCTTCGTCGGCTGGGCGTAGACCGTGGAAACGAGACCGAAACCGATGACGCCGGCGGCCAGCGCCGCCCGCCCCGAGCGAGAAGAGTCCATGGTCGATCCCTCAATGCACGACGAGCGCGGTGAACGGGAACACGTAGGCCTGGAGGGTCACGAGCACCCCCATCAGGCAGGCCAGGGCCAGGCTGTGCAGGAACACGTAGCGGAGGATCTCGCCTTCGTGGCCGTACCAGCGCGTGGCCGTGCTGGCGACCACGATGCTCTGGGCATCCACCATCTTCCCCATGACGCCGCCCGTGCTGTTGGCGGAGGCCATCAGCACCGGGCTCAGGCCGAGCTGCTCGGCGGTGATCCGCTGCAGGCTGCCGAACAGGACGTTGGACGAAGTGTCGGAGCCGGTGAGGGCCACGCCCAGCCAGCCCAGCAGCGTGCCAAAGAACGGATACAGGATCCCGGTGCGCGCGAAGGCCAGCCCCAGCGTCGCGTCCAGCCCGGAGTACCGGCTGGTGAAGCCCAGCGCGAGCATGGCCGCGATCGTGATCAGCGAGTGCCGGACGAGCTTCAGCGTCTCGCCGTACGCCCGCGCCAGTTCCGCCGGCCGGAACCCCATCACCGCGCCCGCGAGGAGGGCGGCCACCAGGATGCCGCTCCCCGTGGCGGAGAGCCAGTTGAGGTTGAATACGGCCGCTTCCGCCGTCGGGCGAACGACCACCGGCGGCACCCGCTGCACGAGGTTGTGCAGGCCCGGGACCGCGACCCGCACGAGGCCCACGTGGTCGAGCCACGTCTTGGTGGCTGGAAGCCCCCAGACGAACACGACCACGCTCAGGATGATCCACGGCACCCAGGCGCGCAGGACTTCGCGGCCGGTGTGCCCGTGTGGGGACTCGTCGGCGGCGGGCGTCTCGACGCCGGAGAGCCCCCACCGCTCCCGCGGCCGCCAGTAGCGCAGGAACAGCGCCACCGCCGCCATCGAGATCACCGACGACACGACGTCGACGAGCCACGGGCCGTGCAGGTTCGAGATCAGGAACTGCGGGATCGCGAACGACAGCCCGGCCACGAGGACGGCCGGCCACACGCCGAGCGTCCCCCGCACGCCCGCGAAGGCCCAGACCAGCCAGAAGGGCACGAGGACGGAGAAGAACGGAAGCTGGCGGCCGGCCATGGCGCTGAGCTGGCGCAGGTCGAGGCCGGTCACGCTCTGCAGCGCGATGATCGGCGTCCCCAGGGCCCCGAAGGCGACGGGGGCCGTGTTGGCGATGAGCGAGAGGCCGGAGGCGAGCAGGGGCGAGAAGCCCAGGCCCATCAGGATGGCGCCCGTGACCGCCACCGGCGTCCCGAACCCCGACGCGCCCTCGAAGAACGCGCCGAAGCAGAACGCCACCAGCAGGAGCTGCAACCGCCGATCGCGAGTGACGGAGGTGATGCTCTCGCGCAGGACGGCGAACAGGCCGCGCTGCTCGGTCAAGCGGTACAGGAAGATGACGTTCAGGATGATCCACCCGATCGGGAACAGGCCGTAGGCCGCGCCGTAGGCGGCGGTGGCCGCCGCCATGCGCGCCGGCATGCCGAAGACGGCCACGGCCACGACCAGCGCGGAGAGGAGGCCGAACAGCGCCGCCACGTGGGCCCTGATCCGGAACAGGCCCAGCGCGCCCAGCAATACGACGACCGGCACCGCAGCCAGCAGTGTCGAGAGCGCCGCGTTGCCGGCGGGGTCGTAGACCTGTGTCCACATGGCGTTGGAAGCGCGAGTCTAGTGGCGGCGCGGCTTCCGTCAAAGCGTGGCCGGCCGGGCCGCGGTTTGTCGGGCCCGGCGATCCGGGCGAAGATAGAGGATCGTGAGCGGAGTCCAGACCGTGCCCGGCGAGAAGCAGAAGACCATGACCGCGGACCAGATCCGGTCCGCCTTCCTGCGGTATTTCGAGGAGCGGGGCCATCGGGTGGTGGCCAGCTCGTCGCTCGTGCCACAGAACGACCCCACCCTGCTCTTCGCCAACGCCGGGATGAACCAGTTCAAGGACGTCTTCCTGGGCAAGGAGAAGCGCGACTACAAGCGCGCGACCACGTCCCAGAAGTGCGTGCGCGCGGGCGGCAAGCACAACGACCTCGAGAACGTGGGCCATACGGCGCGCCATCACACGTTCTTCGAGATGCTCGGGAACTTCTCCTTCGGCGACTACTTCAAGAACGATGCGATCGCCTACGCCTGGGAGTTCCTCACCCGCGACCTCGGCCTTCCCACGGACCGGCTGAAGGTCACGATCTTCAAGGGCGAGGGCGGTGTGCCCCGCGACGCGGAGGCGCACGGCTTCTGGCGCGAGCACGTCGCGGAGGACCGGATCCTCGAGCTGGGCGCCAAGGAGAACTTCTGGGCCATGGGCGAGACCGGGCCCTGCGGTCCCTGCTCCGAGATCCACTTCTTCCAGGGCGACGACCTGCCCTGCGCGGAGGTGGCGGCCGGCCGAGAGTGCCTCGGCGTCGAGTGCGAGTGCGACCGCTGGCTCGAGATCTGGAACCTGGTCTTCATGCAGTACGAGCGGGACGCGTCGGGCACGCTCAATCCCCTGCCCGCGCCCTGCATCGACACCGGCATGGGCCTGGAGCGGGTCGCGGCCGTGGTCCAGGGTCAGCGGTCGAACTACGACACCGACCTCTTCCAGCCGATCATCCAGGCGGTGGCCCGGCGCGCGGGCACGACCTACGGCGCCACCGGCCACGGCGACGTCTCGCTGCGGGTGGTGGCCGACCACTTGCGCGCCACGACGTTCCTGATCGGCGACGGCGTGATGCCGGGCAACGAGGGCCGGGGCTACGTCCTGCGCAAGATCATGCGGCGGGCCATGCGTCACGGCAAGAAGCTCGGCATCGAGGAGCCGTTCCTGCACGAGCTGGTGTCGGTGGTGGTGGACCGCATGGCCGGTGCCTATCCGGAGCTGCGCTCGCACATGCCCTCGGTGATGCGGGTCGTGCGTTCCGAGGAGGAGCGCTTCGGGTCCACCCTGAAGCAGGCGATGGCGGAGTTCGAGAAGACGGTCGAGAGGCTCCGCCGCTCGGGCCAGGGCGCGCTCATCCCGGGCCCGGACGCGTTCCGGCTGTACGACACCTACGGCCTGCCCATCGACTTCCTGGACGAGCTGGCCCAGGACTACGACTTGAAGGTGGACCGCGAGGGGTTCGAGCGCGAGCTGGAGGGCCAGCGCGAGCGCGCGCGGCAGTCCTCCAAGATGGGCGCGGTCTCCGGCGATCCCCTCTACCTGGGCCTCCTCGAGAAGGGGGCGACGCAGTTCACGGGGTACGAGGACCTCGTCCTGGACGAGGCGCGGGTGCTCGCCGTCCTGCGGGACGGCCAGCTCGCGGCCCACCTCGACGCCGGGCAGGAGGGTCAGATCATCCTCGACCGCACGCCGTTCTACGCGGAGTCCGGCGGCCAGAAGGGCGATCACGGGATCATCGCCGCCCAGGGCTCGGCGGCGGAGGTGGTGGACACCCACAAGCCGGTCGAGGGCCTCTACGTCCACGACGTCAAGGTCACCGCCGGCGGCTTCGAGGCGGGCATGACCGTCCGCGTCCAGGTCGACGAGGGGCTGCGGACGGGGGCCATGCGGAACCACACGGGCACGCACCTCCTGCACGCGGCACTCCGCGAGACGCTGGGCACGCACGTCAAGCAGGCGGGCAGCCTGGTCGCGCCGGACCGGCTGCGTTTCGACTTCAGCCACTACCAGGGGGTGGGCCGGCGTGAGCTGACCCACATACAGAACCGGGTCAACGAGCAGATCCTGCGCAACGCTCCCGTGCAGACGAGGACCATGGGACGCGAGGAGGCGCTCTCCTACGGGGCGCTGGCCTTCTTCGGCGACAAGTACGGCGAGAGGGTGCGCGTGGTGGAGATCCCCGGCTTCTCGAAGGAGTTCTGCGGCGGCACCCACGTACGCCAGACGGGCGACATCGGGCTGTTCCTGGTGACGGCCGAGCAGGGCATCTCCGCGGGCAACCGCCGCGTGGAGGCCCTCACCGGCGAGGCGGCGATCGACCGCGCCCGCGAGGACCAGGGCATCCTGGAGGAGCTCGAGGAAGGGGCCAAGACCGACCGCCGGAAGCTCGTGGACGACTACGCGAAGATGCGCGAGCGGATCAAGGCCCTCGAGCGCGAGCGCGACCAGCTCAAGATGAAGCTGGCCACGGGTGGCACGGGATCTGCATCTACGGACAGTGTGGAGGTCGGGGACGTCCAGGTCTGGACTCCCCGTTTCGAGGGGCTTGACCGCAAGGCGCACGCGGCCGTGGTGGACGAGTTCCGGAACAAGAACCGGAACCGGCCGTTCACCCTCGTGTCGTCGTCGCTGGCGGAGGACGGCGTCAGCGTCATCAGCGCCGTCTCCGACTCGCTGAAGGACCGCGTGAAGGCCCCGGAGATCCTCAAGCGCCTGGGCCTCCGCGGCGGCGGGCGGCCGGATTTCGCCCAGGGCGGCGGAGTGGCCGCGGGGGACGTCGACGACCTCCGGCGCAAGGCGGTGGACGTGATCCGCCAGATGCTCACAGCGTAGGGTGACCATGCACCATTCGGGCAACCGACGGCAGGGCGAGCGGCGGAGCGGCCAGGACCGCAGGGTCGAGGGCCGCGCCGACGCGGGCCGCCGCCGGGGCGAGCGCCGGGCCACGCTGGGCCTGGCCGGAGCGGCCGTGCTGGCGGCCGGCCTGATGAGCGTGCCGAAGGCGGACGCCCAGATCTACACACGCCGCAACGAGCACGGAGTGATCGAGGCCACCAACGTCCCCGCCGAGCGCGGCTACCTGCTCACCTATCCGGGCAAGGGCACGCTCATCCACTCCGCGGCCTGGCGCCTGCGGCCGAACTACAACGGCGAGTACGACCACCACATCGTGGCCGCGGCCACCATGCACGGGGTCAGCACCCAGCTCGTGCGCGCGATCATCCAGGTCGAGTCCGACTTCGACTCGCTGGCCCGCTCCTCCAAGGGCGCGCAGGGCCTGATGCAGCTCATGCCCGACACCGCGCGCCAGCTCGGCGTCAGCAACGTCTTCGACCCGCGCCAGAACATCTTCGCGGGCGTGCGCTACCTCCGCCTCCTGCTCGACATGTTCGGCGGCGACGTGGCCCTGGCCGCCGCCGCCTACAACTCGGGGGCCACCACCGTCCAGAAGTACAGCGGCATCCCGCCCTACAAGGAGACGCAGAACTACGTGGCCAAGGTCCAGGGGCTGCTCTCCGGCCTCGGCGTGCCCGTGGTCTCCACCGCCAGCATGACCTCGTACGCCCCCAGCGAGAACCCGTTCGGGATCAAGGCGGTGGGACCCTCCAGCCCGCCCGCCAAGCGCGGCCCGGGCCGGCTCACCCCGGCCCGCCCGCGCACCTACTACCGCTGGAAGGACGCCTCCGGCGTGCTGCACGTGGCGCAGGAGCCGCCGGCGGAGGGAATCGTCTACTCCACGATCCGCGCCCTGGACTGAAAACCTAGACTCGCCCGCGCGATGCGTTAGACTACCGCGCGTATGCGCGACCCCTCTCCGAGGGCGCCGTTCGATCAGGGCCTGTTCCTCAAGCACTTCAACAAGGGCAAGGCCCACTACGACGAGAAGCGCTACGAGGAGGCGGAGCGCGAGCTGGAGGAGGCCTACCTGCTCCGGCCGCGCGACCAGAAGGTCCTGAACCTGCTGGGGCTCGTCTACTTCAAGCAGGACAAGTACGAGAAGGCCGAGGAGGTCTACCGCAAGCTGGCCGCGGAGAGCCCCGACGCCCACACGCTCTTCTACAACCTCGGCCTCATCTACTTCAAGCTCGGCCGCATGGAGGAGGCGGAGACGGCCTTCCTCAAGGCCCTCGAGCTCAACCGCGGGAACGCGAAGATCAACTTCTACCTCGGCTCCATCTACGAGCGGCTGCATCGCTTCCAGGACGCCATCTACCAGTACCGCCAGGCCGGCGCCAACCTGATGGTGCGCCGGGTCGAGGACAAGATCGCGGCCGGTCGCCCGGCCGCGGGCCTGCCCGCCGCCTCCGCCGGCGCTCCCCCCAAGGCGGCCAAGCCGCCCGGCTCCGACACCCGACCGATCCCGCGCGTCAAGTCGAAGGAGGAGGACACCGCGGAGTTCCTGGCCAAGGACGTGGCGCGCGGGCTGGAGGACATCGAGAACACCCTGCCTCCCAACAAGACGCTGCGGCCGGTGAGCGAGACCCTGCTCTCCCACAACGCGCCCCGCCGCAACCTCGACACGGACACCGCGCGCTTCCGCCTGCCCGAAGGCCTGATCCCGAACGAGGCCAGGAGCGCGGCCGGCGGAGGCAGCCGCGGCACCAGGGCCGGGGAGCACACCCTGCCCCCGCGCCGGGGGGAGAGCTTCCGCTTCCTCGAGAACAACCTGATGGAGATCGACTTCTCGGGGAAGGTGTTCATCAAGCAGGGCACGATCTACTCGTACGGCGGCAACCTGACCTTCTGGGTGAAGGACCGGAGGCCGGGCGGCCAGCCCGCGCTGGTCATCATCACCGGCACGGGCAAGGTGATCCTCACCGACAAGGACCGCGAGGTCACCTTCATGCAGGTCCAGAACGAGACGATCTACATCGAGCCGACCCACCTCCTGGCCTGCGAGGAGAGCCTCACTCCGCGCTACGTGCCGGTGGGCGAGCCGAGCGCGGGGCTCGAGGTGCTGGAGCTGGAGGGGCGGGGCATGGTCGCGCTCTCCGTGGCCAGCAAGCCCATGGCCCTCCCGGTGACGCCGGAGCTCCCCGTCTCCGTGCCCGCCTCGTCCGTGATCACCTGGAGCGGCGGCATCACCCCGCGCATCATCGACGACCAGCAGATCCAGGCGGTGATGGCCCCGAGCTCGGGCGCGCGCCTCGGCCCCGTCATCCGCCTCGAAGGCCTGGGACGCGTGCTCGTGGAGCAGGGCACGGCCTGACCGCCGCTCCGCTCCTCGCTACCGGACCACCCGCGTACCCGCCATCTGGTCTCCGTAGCGCACGCCGTCCGCCTTCTGCGTGATCTGGATCAGCTCGTAGATCGCGGCGCCGAGCCCGGCCAGCATCCCGAGGATGAAGACGGGGACGAGGAGGCAGTTCACGAGCGCCCCCAGGCACGGGATGAGGCCGATCGTGGCCGAGACCACGCCCAGCGCGGCCCCGATGGCGAAGATGCCGTTGCGCTTGGCGGACTCGAGGAAGCCGATGGGCGCCCCCGTGACCGTCACCACGCGGATGTTCTGGACCTTCTTGCCGATGCTGCGGTCGCCGGCCAGGATGTCGCGGCCGAGGACGTAGCCCAGGCTCACGAGCGACCCCAGGAAGCTGATCACCTTCGGCAGGTACACGCCGATCATCGAGCTGGAGCTCGTGCTCGAGAACATGAACCCGAGGATCACGCTCACGATGCCGAAGGCGATCCCGATGGCAATGGCCACCGCGATGTCGATGCCGGCGGCGATGAAGCGCCTCTGCTGCAGCTCACGGTCGGTCATTCGTCGCCCTCCTGAAATCCGCGTCCCACCACGGGTCCATTGAAGCCACCCTCAGCGCCAGGCGCCCGGAGGCAGCGACATCCACCACACGACCGCGTTCACCGCGAACGCGACCGGCAGCAGCACGAGCACGGCGATCCCGGCCCGACGAAGCCATCCCACGCCCGCCCCGCCCGCGGTCAAGGCCGAAGCCAGGGCGAGTCCCCAGGCGGCCAGCCCCACGAACGCGCCCAGCGGGTTGGCGGCGGCGGCCTCCGCCCAGCGTCCTCGCGCGGCATGCTCGAAGGCGGCCGTCCCGCCGCAGCCCAGGCACGGCTGGCCGGTCCGCGCGCGGAACGCGCACGCATAGGCGGCGGGAGCGTGACCGCCCTCGGCCAGCGCTTCGAGCCGGTAGGCCGCCTGCAGGGAGCCCGCCCCACCCAGCCACAGCGTCCCTCCGCAGACGGCGAGGACGAAGACGGCCAGTGCGCGCCCGGCCAGGTCCCCGCGCCTCATGCGCCCCCCATGGACTTGAGGGCCAACGGCACCAGCGCGGGATCGTCGGACGAGATCACGGTGACGGAGTCGCCGCTCCCCACCACCGCCATCAGCCAGCCCCCGCGCGCGAACAGGGCCGCTCCCTGGAGGTTCCGCCGCGTACCGTGCGTCCGCTCCAGGCGCTGCACGGCCGTCCGCTCGAACTCGCGGGCGTCCTCGGGGCGGTCCCATTCGCTCCGCCAGACGACGAGCGTCCGGCCCCGGACGTCCCATGCGCGGTAGGAGTCACCCCCCCAGCCCGCGGCGGCGCGGTCGATCTCCTCGATCGTCGGTGGGGCGGAGGGCCCGGACGGCGCGGAGGCGCTCCCGCCGGCGGGAGCGGCCGGGGGCGAGGAAGGCTCCGGCGCGTCCTCGCCCGAGCCCGCGGCCAGGAAGGTCCGCGTGAAGAGCTCACCGAGCACACCTTCCTCGAGGAGCTGGCCGCGGGCGGGCACGAAGGTGATGCGGACCGGGCGCGGGGCCTCGTGGGCGAAGAACTTCTCCGGATGGAGGACCTGCTCCATCGAGACGGGCGGGGCCGTCCAGGCCGCCTTCACCGCTTCCCAGCCGCCGCGCTCCTGCAGGGCGCGCGTGAAGTCCCGGCCCGCGATGTAGGGCAGCACGAGCTGGTCGCGCACGACGGGCGGGACTCCCGGCACCGGCGGCACCGGCCAGGAGAGCTGCGAGAGGTCTCCCCCGGAAGCGCCGCCGAGCGGGCTCCCGGACAGGCGGTGCACGAGGAACCGCTCCATCACCAGCGTGGCGTCGCCCTCGAGCAGGCTGACGAACGCCATCCGCCGGTCGTCGAAGTCCCCCACCGCGTCCGGCAGCGCGCCGTGCACGTCCGCGTACTGGTCCTGCAGGGCGTGGCGCAGCTCGTGCGAGAGGACGAGCTGGTTGGTGGGGGTGAGGGACTTGTCCTCGCTGACCGCATAGAGGCGCTTGTGGCCGGGCCGCTCGTCGTAGAAGCCCGCGATGTTCTCCTCGAGCACGCGGGCGCGGACGGCCCGCAGGTCGGTGCCCGCGGGCAGGAGGTCGAGGGCGAGGAGCGTGCGTTGATCGGCGAGGGCACGCGCGGGCGGGTACTCGTCGTCGAGCACGCCCTTGAGGTACGCGCTCAGCTCGCCCGGGGTCAGGTAGTCCAGGGGCACCGGCGCCCGGAAGCTCACGCCCCCCGCCTCCGCGACCTCCTCCTGGAGCTCGGGCCCGGTGACCTCCTTGAATCCGAGCAGCCCGCCGAGCACGGCGTTGATGAGGTCGCTGGGATCGGGCGGCCGCTCCTGGGCGGCGGCCGCCCCCGCCAGCCCGAGGCCGAGGGCGCAGGCGAGGAGCGCGCGGGCGCGCGCCTTCACGCGCGCACCCACGCGGGCAGGGCGGCCACGAGGCCGCGCGCCGAATAGAGACCCTCGACCTCGCCCCGCGAGGAGTACCAGCAGGACCGGCAGGCGTTGGTGGCGCTCACGCCGCGCAGGCGGGGCGCGAGGTCGCTCCAGGTCTCGCGGGTCAGGTCGCCCAGTCGATCGGCGGCTCCCTGGAACTCGACGCACTTCGAGACGCGGCCGCGATGGTCGACGTTGAGGAACGCGCGCCCGGCCTGGCACCCGCCGACCCCCGAGACGAGCGCCTCGTCGAAGCGCGCCAGGTAGCGCGCGCTCGAGCGCAGGTTGCGGTGGCGGCGCTTGAGGGCCAGCAGTCGTGCCGCCAGCCCCGCCTCCCGGCCGCCGAGGGGGAACCCGGGCTCGAGGGTCACGGAGGCGCCGAGGGCCAACGTGGAGCCGAGGAGGTCCTCCAGGCCGTCGAGGTCGGCCGCCGACCACAGCCGCACCTTCACGTTGACCCGCTGCCCCTCCTGCGTCCTCTCCGCGGCGAAGGCGGCCACCGCCGCCAGCGCCCGCTCGTGGGAGCCGGCGAGGCCGGACGCCGCGTCGTGACGGTCGGCGCGCGCGTGGTGGAGGCGCACGGTCGCTCCGGCCAGGCCGGCCGACCACACCGCGCGCGCCTTCTCGCGCGTGACCAGCCATCCGTGCGTCGTCAGCAGGGGGTAATGGCCGGCGGCGACGATGCGGACGATGTCCGGGAGGTCCGCGCGCAGGAAGGGCTCCCCTCCGGTCAGGCTGACCACGAGCGCGCCGCCCTTCGAGAGCTGGCCGGAGACGCGGGAAAAGCCCGGAAGGTCGAGCTCCTCCTCCGCGTTCTCCAGCCGGTGCTCGCAGAACATGCAGTAGGACGTGCAGCGGCGGGTGACCTGCCAGGAGCACCAGACGGGCCGTCGCTTGAGGAACGCCGCCGCCAGGCGGAGGGACTTCATTTGACCTCCACCACGTCCTTGGGGAGCTTGAGCTCGAAGGCGGACGGGGGCAGCGGGCGGTTCAAGACGACGTCGTCGAAGCGGATGGTGGTGTAGTCGCCGGTGGGCTCGGTCAGGCGGGTCTGCACGGGAATCTGGCGCCCCTTGTCCACCCAGAGACGGATGCCGGAGAAGAGTCCTCCACCCGTGCGCGGCTTGAGGTCCAGGACCCAGGCCGGGATGGCGCCGACCCTCTCTTCCGGGAGCAGGGTGACCTCGTACTTCTTCCCGAGGTCGGCGGCGCCGGGCCCGAACCCGACCAGAAGGTCGGCCTCGCCCCCCGCCGCGCCACGGAAGACCTGCTTGGTCTGCGGCACGTAGCGCTCGAAGTGGCCGTCCTTGATCATCATCACGCCCGGCTGCGGCGCCGTGTAGTCCCACCGCAGCCGCCCGGGCACCTGGAGGAAGACGTTCCCGCGTGTCTCGTTCTGCTCGCTCAGCAGCGTGAGGACCTTCGTCTCCACGAACCCCGCCTTCATCGTCTTCAAGCCGCGGCCGGCGGTCTCCAGGGCCTTGAGCACGGCCGAGGGGTCCTGGGGGGCGGGAGCGGCCAGGAGGATCGGGAGGAGGACGGCGATCATGGACCGATCACCAGGGGATCCCGGAGCCATTGCGGGGAGACGAGGAGCACGAACAGGAGGAGGAGGGCACAGAGCACATCGTAGGGCAGGGATCCCCGGCCATGATCCCACAAGAGCAGGCGCGACACGGGGAGGAGCCTCACGTCCCCGCTCCCGTCACCAGCTGGGGCACGATCCCGTGGGTGATCACGCGGCCGTCCTTCATCTCGATCGTGCGGTGGGCCACCGCGGCCGCCTCCGGGTTGTGCGTGATCATCATGATCGTCTGGCCCAGGCGCCGGTTCAGGTCCTGGAAGAGATCCAGGATCATCGCGCTGTTCACGGAGTCGAGGTTGCCGGTGGGCTCGTCCGCGAGCACGATCGCCGGATGGTTCACCAGGGCCCGCGCGATCGCGATGCGCTGCTGCTCGCCCGCCGAGAGGTCGAGCGGCTTCATGTCCATCTTGTGCGCGAGCCCGACCATCTCCAGCAGGCTCACCAGCTCCTCGCGCGGGGGCACTCCGTTGCCCTGGATCTGGCGCGCGATCTCCAGGTTGCCGCGCACGGTCAGGGTCGGGAACAGGTTGAAGCGCTGGAAGACGAAGCCGATCTTCCGGCGCCGGACGCCCGTGCGCTCGAAGTCGCCCGCGGCCGAGATCTCGACCCCGTCCACCACGATGCGGCCGGAGGTGGGATGCGCGAGCCCGCCCAGGAGGTGGAGCAGCGTCGACTTGCCGCAGCCCGAGTGCCCGGCGATGGCCACGAACTCGCCCTTCTGGACCTGGATGTCCACGCCGCGCAGCGCGTGCACCTCGACGTGGCCGACGTGGTAGACCATGCGGAGGTCGATCGTCTGGAGGATGGGCGCGTTCATCGGACCTCGACCACGGCGTAGCCTTCCGGCGTGCGGGGGACGAAGGCGCGCTCCGGGGCGGGCACGTTGCGCTCGAACTTGTCGAAGCGGAACGCCGCCTCGTAGCCCTGGACGGGCCGGCGGATCTCGACCTGGCGCGGCTCTCCCGCCGTCCAGCCGGAGAGCGTGACGTCGGTGTCGACGTCGCCCCGGGCGTCGTAGCGGCGCAAGCGGACGGGCTGCAGGGTGTCGCGGTCGAGGGACACGCGCCGGCGCGCGACGCCGCGCCCGTCCGTGGGGGCGGCCAGCGTGAGCGTGAACGCCTCGCGGTCGCCCTCGAGCAGGAGGGTCTCGCCGGCGCCGGGCGCGAGCCGGTCGGGCAGGAGGGCGGAGACCACGTCCGAGGGACGGATGGCCTGGTAGGGCGCGTCGTCGGTGCCGGCCTCCCGCGCCTCGCCCGAAGCCGCCCCCGTCCACACCGTCTTCTTCGACGGCACCTGGAACCAGAATCGGTCGCCGTCGGAGACGACCTCCACGGCGGTGATCACCGCCACCGAGCCCTTCAGGTAGAGCTTGCCGCCGCGCGTCGCCACCACGCGCACGCCGAGCGTGCGGCCCTTCCCGGCTCGGCGGTCTCGCAGGTCCACGTCTCCCGAAGCGCTCACGGTGGTTCCGCTCTCGCAGTAGGCGTCATAGGCGGCCAGGACCTGCTCCAGGGTCGCCGCCCGCAGGGGCTTGAGGGGGACGCCGGGAGGAGCCGGCCTCGAGCCCGTGCACGCGGCGGCGCCCAGCCCCAGGACCAGCGACGCGGCCCGGAAGGCAATGCTAGCTGCCGGCTTCCGGGGGGTCAACACGCGTCCACCTCGAGCCCTCCCGGGCCCCCGCGCCGTCCCCACGTCCGCGCGCCGACCCCGAACGTCGACACCACCGCCGCCACCGTCTCCAGGTGCGAGGTCACCACGTTCGTGGTCACGCGCCCGCCTCCGCCCCCGATCGCCAGCGGCACCGCGAGCTGGTCCGCGAGGTGGGGGTCGACGGCGGCGTCCTCCTCGGCCAGGAAGCGCAGGAGCGCCCGCGCGGCACGGTCCCCCAGGATCTCCGGCCGCTGTCCACGCTCGCCCAGGACGCCCAGCGCGGCCCGGCTGTGCTCGAACACCGCCTCCAGGTGCAGGAACGACCCGGGCGAGGCCGCGGCCAGGTCCACGACCTCCCATCGGCTCTCGAGCCGCCGCGCCTCCCACAAGCGATCGCGCGCGGCGTCGGCCTGGCGGCGGGCCACGTCGCCCTTGTCCCTGGCCGCCTCGCGCGCACCCGAGATGCCGACGATCTCGACGAGCGCCCCCCGCCTCTCGAGGCTCAGGCCGGCCGGGCGGGGCCACGGCGGCACCTCCGCGCGGATCTCGCCGCCGCCGGGTGGATAGAAGCCCGCGCGCACGAGGTCGAAGCGCGGCCGCAGGCCCAGACGCGCCACCACCGCCGCCCAGTGCCGCGCGAGGTAGTGATAGGACGGGCTCGCGGGCACGTGCGTGCCCCCGGTGACCTCGACCCGGCTCGCCGCGCCCGTCGTGGCCAGGGGGGCGACGATGGTCTGCAGCACGAGCGTGGCCGCCCCCGCGGTGGCGATCTCGAAACGGAAGTCGCCCGAGCGGAGGGCGCCGGGCTCGAACCTGAGGTCGGGCGAGCCGTCGTAGGCGCCGCCCACCTTCGCCTGGCACACGAGCGAGGCCGCGCGCACGGCCGCCAGGTGCTGGGGGCGCAGCCCCGGCCGGGTGCGGCGCGCGCGGATCTTCGTGATCTCGAAACCCTGGCCCGTCACCGCCGCCATCGCGAGCGCCGTCCGCAGCACCTGCCCGCCGCCCTCGCCCTGCGATCCATCGATGGCGATCAGGCGGGCCATGGCGGAAAGACCGGGGCCGCGAGAGAACCGGAGCGCCCGGCCGCGGTCAGGCCAGGGCGGGCTGCGGCGGGCGCGCCGCGCGCAACTGCGCGGGCACGAAGTACCCCGGGGTGGCCTGGACGCTCCAACGACAGCGCGGATCGAAGTGCGCGAGCAGGGCGGCCTTGGCCTCCGGGTAGGTCTCGGCCGGGAAATAGCGCTCGACCGGGACCATGGTGCCCTGGGGACCGGGCTTCTCGAACCGGAGGCGCAGCACCGGCTGCAGCTCGTCCGCGTCGAGGCCGGAGTCCCATGCCGCCGGCGTCTCCGCCACCCACACCGAGACCTCGTCCACCGTCACCGCCCGCAGGTGCCTCGTCTCCATCAGGTGCCGCCAGAGCTCGAACTCCACGGCCGGGACGAACCGCGCTTCGCGCAGGTCCTGGCCGGCGTCGAGGTGGCAGCGCACCATCGGGACAGGGGTTTCCACCGGGCTCATGAAGTCTTCGAATTGCAAGGGGCGTGCCGGCTACGGTCTCGACCGCGCATCTGTTGGAAACAAGCATGTTAGAGGTCCACGCCTCAGAAGGGCGGCCGCGCGCGCCGCATTCTCCGTTACTTTTCGGAACGCCCGGAGCCAGGCTGCTCAGCGGCCACCATCTGGATCTGTGGCTGGAAGCACCGCCGGCAGCGGGCCTCGTACTCCTCGGCCCCGCCCACCACGACGCGGTCCGTGGCCGCGGTCAGGCGCTGCGTGCGGTTGGCGGGGGCGCCGCACTGCATGCAGATGGCCAGCATCTTGTCCACGTACTCGGCGACGGCGAGGATCTGCGGCATGGGGTCGAAGGGCCGGCCCATGTAGTCCTGGTCCAGCCCGGCCACGATCACCCGCACCCCGCGATCGGCCAGCGTGTTGGCGACCTGGACGAGTCCGGGGTCGAAGAACTGGCCCTCGTCGATACCCACGACTTCCGTCCGGTCGTCGAGCCGTTGCAGGATCTCCTGGGACCCGCACACCACCTGCGACGGCATCTTCATCTCGCTGTGGCTCACGATGTGGTCGGTCGCATAGCGGTCGTCCACCTTCGGCTTGAAGATCTGGACGCGCTGGCGTGCGATCTCCGCCCGGCGCACGCGGCGGATGAGCTCCTCGCTCTTGCCGCTGAACATGCTCCCCGTCACCACCTCGATCCAGCCCAGGCCGGGGCGTGAGAAGCGGTTCATGGGTAGGCGTCGGCGTTGTAGAACGGGGCGAGCGCGTTGATGAACGCGATCTCGAACGAGCGCGTGCGGTCGAAGAGGCCGCCGCTGAGCACGCCCCAGGCCCCCTGCCGGCTGCGCACGTCGTGCTCGCGGGCGAAGGCGTCCACCGCCTCCGCCAGCTCGATGCCGTCGGTGACCACGCGGTCGAGGAGCGCGCGCGGGACCTCGATCGCTCCCCCGCACCCGTGGGCGCCGCGGCGGCCGTCGGTCACGTAGGCCCAGGACATGAGGAACCCGCGGCGGCCGTGCGGGTCGGAGCGGCGCAGGTCGATCCCGCCCTCCAGGCCCACGCCGAGGTCGGCCTTCCGCCCCTGCGCCTCCAGCGCCTCCATCGCGATGTGGGCCCGCGAGCGCGCGCCGTCGAGCAGCTCGTCCAGGCTCAGCGGCATGGGCGGGGCGTCGCCGGTGACGTCGAGCGGCACCACCTCCGCCCGCGCGAGGTCGGCCGCGCGGTCGCCGAGCTGGGCCAGGACGCGCCGCACCGCCTCCACCTTGGGCCCGCGCGTGCTGCCGACGGCGAGGATCACCGCCTACTTCACCCGCTCGACGTAGGACCCGCTGCTGGTGTCGATCCGGATGCGCTCCCCCTCCGCGATGAAGGCCGGCACCTGGACGATAAGGCCCGTCTCCATCTTGGCCGGCTTGCCCACGTTCGACACCGACGCGCCCTTGATGGCGGGCTCGGTCTCCATCACGGTCATGTCGACGGTCTGCGGCAGCTCGATGCCGACCGGGCGGTCCTCGTACATCTCGATCTTGAGCTTGATGTTCGGGATCAGGTAGGGCACGGCGTCGCCCAGGACCTCGTCGCTCAGGCCGATCTGCTCGAAGGTCTCGTTGTTCATGAAGTGGAACATGTTCCCGTCCTGGTAGAGGAACTCCATCTCCGTCTCGTCCAGGATGGCCCGCTCGACCATGTCCACGGAGCGGAAGCGGTGATCGCTGATCGCACCCGTCTTGAGGCTCCTGATCTTCGCCTGCACCAGGCCGCGGAGGTTGCCGGGCGTCTTGTGCTGGGCTTCGACCACGCGGTAGAGGTCGTTGTCGTGCTTGATGCACATCCCGCGCTTGAGCTGTGTGGCCTGAATCATGACGGCTGTCCTCCGCGAGCAGACGACAAACCCTGATTATAGAGGGCTTTCCGGCCCGCTGGCTAGTCGATCTCCAGGCCGCGCAGGTCCAGGCGGAACGGCACCGGCTTGAAGCCCGCCCCGCGCAGGGCCTCCTCGACCGCCGGGCGCCGCGGCGGCGTCGCCCATACCGAGACCATCCCCCCTCCGCCCGCGCCGCAGACCTTGGCCGCCCCGCCCGCGGAGAGAGCCGCCGCGGCAATGCGATCGATCTCCGGCGAGGAGACGCCCGGGGCCAGGCGCACGCGCGCCTCCATCTCGGCCGCCATGAACGTCCCCATGTCGTCGTACCGCCCGGCGATGAGCGCCTCGCGTGCCCCCTTGGCCGCGGCCACGATCTCGCCCAGGCAGCGGCGCGTGTTCTCCTGGCCGTCGATCTGTCCCTTGAAGACCTCCCAGTTGTTGAGGCCGGAGAAGTGGCTCACCCCCGAGTCCACGAGCATGAGGCTCTCCTCGACCTTGGCCGGATCCGTGGCCAGCTTCTCCACGCGCAGCGCGCCCGGCTCGAGGTGGATGCCGAGCACGCCGCCGTGGATGGCGGCCAGGTAGTCCTGGACGCCGGTGGGCACGCCGATCGTCTGCGCCTCCGCGTCGCGCACCACCGGCCAGAGCTCGTCGGGGCCGATCTGGCGGTCGAAGGCCGCGCACAGGGCGGCGGCCACGGCCACGGAGAGGGCGGAGGAGCCTCCCAGCCCCGAGCCCGACGGGACGCGGGACTGGGTCACGACCTTGACTCCCGTCTCGATGCCGAGCGCGCGCAGGATGTTCCCGACCAGGGCCAGCTCGCCGCTCCCCAGCACCTCGGACACGTCCTTGCCCTCGACCACGCGCCGCGTGTCCTTGGACTCGATGCGGACGCCCGGCGTGCCCGTCTCCACGCGGCACCAGGCGCGCCGGTCGATCGCGCAGTTGACGGTCACCGCTCCCGGGTGGAACAGGTACAGCGGCCAGATGTCGAGGGTCCCTCCGGCCAGGTCGATCCGGGTGGGCGCGGTGGCCTCGACCACACGGCCGGTCACGGGCCGCCTGCTAGGATGGGCACGCCATGAATCCTCCCATGGACTGCCCTCGCTGTGGTCAGCCGGCGGTCACGGAGGCGGCCTGCCCGCGATGCGGCGTGATCGTGGCCAAGGCCCGACCGCGGGGGACGGCGGCCGGCGCGCCGGCGCCGGCCCGCGTCACGAGCGGGCGCCCGGAAGATCCGGCCCGCGAGCCCTCGGGCGGCCCGAGCGGGCTGACGATCGTGGTCGCGGCGGCGCTGCTCGTGGTGGCGGGAGCGGTCGCCTCCAGGCAGTGGGACCGCTTGCATCGGCGGCGCGAGAGCACGGCCGACCCCACGCGCCCGCTCCCGCAGTCCGGGAACGCCGGGCGCGTCCCCGAGGGCCCGCCCCCGAGCCTGAGCGTGCCGCTCGAGGTGCCGGTCCAGAACCTGCGGCTGCCCACCGACCAGGTCCCGGACGCGGACCGCGGCCGGGCCGACGACCTCGTCCGGCGCCTGGCCAGCCCCGCCTCGATGACGGCGCCGGACGTCCAGGCCGCGGAAGAGCTCCTGACCCGCAATCCCGACGAGCACGGCATCCGCGACCTCCTGGAGGCGGTGCTGCTCAACGCCGCCGCCCGGCACCGCCGCCAGCGGCAATATGCGCCCTGCATCGCCTACCTGGAGCGCGCGCGGCAGGTGCAGCCGTCCTCCACGCGGCCGCTGCTCGCCCTCCTCGAGGTCTCGATGGACAGCGGCAACTGGGCGGGGGCGGAGGCGGCGGCGCGCGCCGTGCTCGCCATCGACCCGCGGAGCTTCGACGCCTGGCAAGGGCTCGGCTTCACCCTGGTGCGCGAGGACCGGAGTCGGGAGGCGGTGGAGGCGCTGCGGGCCGCCCTCGAGATCCGCGACGACGAGAACGTGCGGGCCATGATCGAAAGGATCCAGAAGACGCTGGCCGACGAGCGCGGCATGGCCGAGCGCCACCTGGCCCACTTCAACGTGCGCTACGACGGCGAGGAGCACGAGGCGGTCGGCCGCGAGATCCTGCGCGCCCTGGAGCGGCACTACGCCACGCTCGCGGGCACGCTCGACTACGAGCCGACCAGCAGCATCGCCGTCATCCTGTTCTCCCGCGAGGCCTACTACGACGCCGCCGGCGTGCCCACCTGGGCGGGAGGGAACTTCGACCAGAACGACGGCCGCATCCGGATCCCCATCCGCGGCCTGACCACGAGCCTGAATCCCCACATGGACGGGACGCTCCTCCACGAGCTGACCCATGCCTTCGTCTACGACCGGACGCGCGGCGTGGCCCCGGGCCTCCTCCACGAGGGCCTCGCTCAGTACATGGAGGGCAAGCGGATCGACTCGATGCTCACGCGCGACCAGGTCGTCCTCCTGGCCGACGGCAGGATCGGCGGGGTGGCCGGCTACTACCTCTCCGGCCTGTCGTTCGTCGAGTACCTCGTGGCCAACCGCGGGATGGGGGGGATCAACGACCTGCTCAAGGCGATGGGCGAGACGCGGAGCGTCGACGAGGCGTTCCGGCAGGTCTACGGCACCACCCTGAGCGGCGCCCTGGAGCAGTGGGCGCGGCGCTTGCACCAGCAGTTCGGGAGCGGGTAGCGGCGGCTCGGCCGCGCGGTCAGCGGACCTGCAGGTCGAAGGGCAGGCGCGCGACCACGTCGCCGCGGGCCAGCGACCGTACCCAGCGCGCGACGCGGCGCAGGTCGGGAGGCAGCAGGACGGTGGTGTCCACGCCGTCCTCCTGCCGCTCCAGGATCGTCTCGATGAACCCCTTGCGCTCGGGCAGGACCACCAGGTTCACCTCCTGGTCCCGGCCGATCTTGGCCCGCTCCTTGGCCAGGCCGACGGCGACGTCGAGGCCGCCGAGGCGGTCCACCAGCCCGTGATCGAGCGCCTCCGCCCCCGTCCACACGCGGCCCTGCGCGATGGCGTCGATCTCCTGCGGCGTCTTGCCCCGACCCTGCGCGGCCCGCGTGATGAAGTCCTGGTAGAAGGCCACCATCATCGAGCGGTACTTGGCCCGCTCTTCGTCGCTCCAGGGCCGGTACTCCGAGAAGATGTCGGCGTGCTGGCCCCGCAGGAGGATCTCCTTGGTGATCCCCAGCTTGTCGTAGAGGCCGTGGAGGATGATCTTCCCGCCGAACACGCCGATGGAGCCGGTGATGGTCGTGGGCTGGGCCACGATGGCGTCCGACCCCATCGAGATGTAGTACCCGCCGGAGGCGCCGAGGTCGCCCATCGACACGATCACCGGCTTGGTCTTCTTGGCGAGCGTGACCTCGCGCCAGATGACGTCCGACGCGGTGCCCGACCCTCCGGGGCTGTCCACGCGCAGCACGATCGCCTTGACGTCTCCGTCCTTGCGCGCGTCGCGCAGGGCGCCCGCCACCGTATCCGATCCCGCGAGCTGCCCGCCCAGCCCCCCGCCCTGGCTCTCGCCGGGCACGATGTCCCCGACCGCGTAGACGAGCGCGACCTTGGGCCGGCGGTCGAAGCCGAGGCCGCGGCTGCGCCGCGCGTACTTGCCCGGCGCCAGCGGCGTGGCGTCCTTCAGCCGCTCGCGGAGCTGGTCCTCGTAGACGAGCTCGTCGACGAGGCCGGCCTTGAGCGCGCCCTCGCCGTCGTAGGGGCCGTTGTCGATCATGGCCTGGACCTGCTCCGCCGTCTTGTTGCGTCCGGTCTGCAGGCCCGACACGAACTGGTGATAGAGGCTGTCGATCAGGGCCTCCATCTGCTCCCGGTGCGGTGGCGTGAACCCGGTCTCCGTGAGCTGGTTGGGGGCGTTCTTGTACTTGCCGACGCCCTCGAACTGCGCCTCGACCCCCAGCTTCTTGAGGGAGCCCGCGAGGAAGGTGGTCTCGCTGCGGAGGCCGGTCACGTCCAGGATGGCGGTGGGGACGGCGTAGATCTTCGTGCAGGCGCTGGCGAGGTAGTACTCCTTGTTGGAGCAGAACTCGAGGTGCGCGTAGGCCGGCTTGCCCGACTTGCGGAAGCGCACGATCGAGTCGCGCAGCTCTTGGACGCGGCCCCAGCCCACGTCGGGCAGGACGCTGACGCGCAGCACCACGGACGTGACCTTCGGGTCCGCCGCCGCCCGGTCGAGGCTCTCGACCAGCACCCTGAGCGGTGTCGGGCGCTTCTCGAAGAAGCTCGGGAACTCGCTGGTCGACTGCTCCGGGATCTCCTCGCGCAGGTTGAGGTACAGGTACCCGCTGTTCGACGACCACGACCCGCTGCTGTCGCTGCCGCGCAGCATGAGCGCGAGGGCGCCGACGGCGGCGGCACCGATGGCCACCGCGGCGACTCCCGCCACCAGGATCCACGCCGTCCGCTTCTTCATTGGCGTCCTCGCTCCGGCCCCTGCTTCATCATGCGCCTCGCCGCGAATGAATCCCGGCTCGCGTCAGCCCCGCCCGCCGGGATCGAGGGAATCCGCGCGGCGCCTCGCCTCGGAGGCGTAGACGCTCTGTGGGAACTCCCGGGTCAGCCGGCGGTAGCTCTCCCCCGCGTCCTTCGTCCGGCGCTGCT
>JBGPBV010000055.1:0-39616 GCA_041481445.1 Vicinamibacteria bacterium | reverse complement strand
CGGGCGAGGGGCGCGCCTGGCCGTCTACGACTTCAAGGCCGGGTCCTACCGGCCGCTGGTGGCGGCGTCGGTCTGGGACGCGCGCGGGATCGCCTGGTCGCCGGACGGGACGAAGATCGCCTACACGGCGGAAGGCGGCGGGGAGGACGGGGGAGAGGCCGTGCATGTCGTGGACGTCGCGAGCGGGCAGAGCCGCAAGCTGGCCGCGGGCAGCGCGCCCCTCTGGTCGGCGGGCGGCGAGTCCATCCTCATGACGTGCGGGCCGGAGCGGGCGGCGGCGATGGACGACTACGCCGACGTGGACTGGACGCCGCGCTTCTGCACGGTCGACGCCGTGACCGGGAGCGCCAAGCGCGGGGCGGCGGTGGCCGAATACGGCATGACGATCTCGCCGCTCGTCCTGAAAGCCCTCTCCGAGAAGTCCGCGGAGACCGCGTCCACGGCGACCTCCGCGCCCGTCTCCACCGGGGACGGCGAGTTCCAGGACATGACGCAATCGGTGGCGGAGAGCAACGCGACCAACTTCGCGCAGGGCAGCCGGAACCTCTCTCGTGAGCTGCGGTCGCGGCAGTACATGGATCGCAAGAAGGCGGGGCGCGATGCGGCCAGGCTGCCCTACGGGGCGGACCTCGTGGTGACGGACATCTCCAGCGGCCGCGCGGTGGAGGTCACCAGGGACGGCCAGGCCGCCTACGCCTCCTGGACGCCCGACGGCTCGCGGATCCTCTTCGCCACCAACGGCACCTCCGGCATCGAGATGTGGACGATGAACGCGGACGGCGGCGACCGCCGCATGGTGGTCCCGGGCAGCATCAAGATCGCGGACCCCTCCGCGGTCACGATGAGCCAGGACGGACGCGACGTGTTCTTCATCGCGCCCGTTCCGGGCGACCCCGGCCTGTCCAAGCTCATGACCGGCGAGTCGCCCGCGGACCTGCACGTGGTGCGGGTCGGGGAGAAGACGGCGCGGCGGCTCGAGAACCGGCATCCCTTCAAGCAGCGGTTCGCCGTCTCCCCGGACGGCAAGCGCATCGCCTACGAGGTGCTGCAGGACGTCAAGATGATGGGCGGAGCGCAGCGAAGCGAGATCTGGCTGATGAGGCGCTGAGCCGCGGAGCCGCCGCGTGCTGATGCTGCTGCCGCTGGGCTCCGACGAGCGCGAGGCGCGCGCGCCCGTGGCCACGCTGGTCCTGATCGCCTTGAACTTCCTGGTGTTCCTGGCCCTGCAGGGGTTCGACCTCACCAGGGCGGCGGCGCGGGAGGCGGAGCTCGAGGAGATCGCGGACTGGACGCTGGGACAGGCGGCCGCGCGCGTGCCCGCGCTCGCCGCCCGCCGCTCGCCCCCCGCCCTGGCCTTCCTCGAGCGTGACGGCCGCTGGCGCGAGGAGCTGGCCGGGACCGACCTGCGCGAGCGGCTGGAGTCCTGCCTCGAGGACGCGCGCAAGGTCCGGGCTGGCCATCCGTTCTACCGGTTCGGCTTCGTGCCCGCGCACATCACGCCCGCCGGGTTGATCACGCACCAGTTCCTGCACGCCGGCCTGCTGCACCTCGGCTTCAACATGCTGTTCCTCTGGACGGTGGGCGGCCTGCTCGAGCGCACGCTCGGGGTGGCGCGGTTCCTGTCCGTGTACGTCGTGGGCGGGGTGGCGGCCGCGCTGGCCCACGCCGCCCTCAACCCGGCGAGCCCCGAGCCCGCCGTCGGGGCCTCGGGCGCGATCGCCGCGGTCATGGGCGCCTTTGCCGTGCTCCACGCCCGCGAGCGCATGCGCCTGGCCCTGGTGGCGGCGCCCGCGCTCGTCCCGCGCGTGTACTTCGTCTCCTGGCCGGCCTGGATCTTCCTCGGCCTCTGGTCCCTCGAGCAGGTCTTCTTCGCGTCGTTCGGCTCGACGACGCTGGGAGTCGCCTTCGGCGCTCACCTCGGCGGCTTCGCCTTCGGGGCCCTCTCGGGGCTCGTCCTGCGGAGGCTCGGTCTGGCCGCGGAGGCGGCATGACGCTCTGCTCCGACTCCGGCTATACGGTGCCCGATTCGATCGTCCGCCCGTGCCCTTGGATCCCGTTCCCGAGCGTCTCCAGGAGAAACGCAACGCTGAGCAGGTACGCGAGCACGAATGCCTGTGGCTCGATGCCCCCAGCAGTCGTGACGACCACGGGCAGCACCATCGAGGATGTCGCGAGCAACACGACAAGGAGCGCCGGAGCGCAAAGGGAATCCGCGGACCCGCGAACAAACCGTACGAAAGTCCGGAGCATCAACAACAGGAAGGCAAGCAACGGGAGTTGGATCGGCACTTCGAGCCGGCACCCGCCAACGCCGAAGGTGTCAGCGGTTGCGACCAAGGAATAGTAGGTGTCGGTTGCCCCTTCGTTCGGCGCTTTCTGAGGCGCCATCGAGATACCGTTCACCGGTCGCCACGGCCAAAGCTTTCGCTGGAGCAGGACCGTGGCGAGCCTCTTGAGTAGGATCTCGCCGAACCACACCGGGTCCCCCGTAATGTCACGGATGACCGCGCCGCGGAAGATCCGCTCGCTCTCCGGCGTCATCAGCAATCGTTGGCCGACAAGAAGCTTCGCCCGCTCGTCAAGCCAGAAGTGTCCCTTCGTGCGATCGAAGTCGCCGAGACCTTCCCAGACGGAGAGCCAGACATCGTGAGCTTGAGTTGGGACCTCGACGCCGTACTTGACTGATGTGCGGGTCACCAATGCGTTCGTATACGTCCGCAACGCGAGATACGGCGCGGAGAGCAAGGCCGCCGCGAGAACGGCGACGAGCTTGGTGACGGATACGCGCCGCAATCGGCTTGACTGCGGGCCTATTCCAGGGACGCTCGGGGCGATCGCGGTACGGTCCCCCGGGATGCCGCGCAGAGCGTACGCGAGCGTCGCAAAGATGAAGGGGGCGACGACGAGGCTCGCGCTGCGTGCGATTGCGCACATCCCCAGCATCGGGCCGGCCAGGGCAGCGCGATTAAGGACGCCTCGTAGCGTGCGTCGCCTGAGAGGGCGGATTGCGTATGCCGCCGGGGGGATCAGGAGAAGGAGCGCCGTCACATAGAAGCCGACCGCCGAGTAATCGAGCGCGAGGCTGTCCGTCACGTATGCTGAAGTCGATACCAGTATCAGGAGGATCGCCGCCGCTACTTCATGCCCAATTTCGCTGAGTTCCCACGCCGTCCACAGGAAGACGAGGGCACAGGCGACGGGCGCGAGCCAGAAGAGGAGGAAGGGAGCGATGCCGAACGGCTTGAAGAGCGTTCCGAGCAGGAGACCCCGACCGGGGTCATCCGCGCGGCTGACCAACCGCTGAACGTCCGGAAGCGATTGCCGCGGAATTGCCCCGAAGAGATGCCAACAGCTCAACCGCGCGTCTCCGACCGCTTGGACGAGGCGGCGCCGGAAGTCCGTGAAGCCCTCGTCGTGCCGCGGGATCGACGTCCCCTTCACGGTGTACGCAGCGACCGGGAAGTCTCCCGTCAAGGCGAGGTTCGCGCCGATGCTGAGGTCGGCGAAATAGCGCGCAGCGGCTTCGCGGGGCAGGTCGCGTCGACATAGCGACGAACCCACGTTGTAGAGGAGCAGACTCGCCGTGAACGCGCCGATCGAGACAGACACCACGCGCCTGGTCACGTTTGGTCGCCATGCTAACCGGGATTGGATTAATCTCCCCTCCGTGAGCTCTCGAACCCCGCGCTCCATTCCGCGCGCGGCCGTCCTCATCGTGCTCGTCCTCGCCCCCGTCTCCCTCTGGTGGCCTGTCTCCGCCGAGGCCCCACCGTCGCCCCCTCCCGTGGAATGGCCCGCCTACGGCGGCGGACCGCTCAGCATCCGCTACTCCCCGCTGGACCAGGTCAACCGCGAGAACGTCCGGCAGCTCGAGGTCGCCTGGACGTACGACTCGAAGGAGGAAGGCGGGCTCCAGGCGAGCCCCATCGTCGTGGACGGCGTCCTCTACACGACGACACCGAAGCACAAGGTCGTCGCGCTCGACGGCGCCACCGGGACCCCGCGCTGGGTCTTCGACTCCGGCATCCCCGGCAGCGGTCCCAACCGGGGCGTGACCTACTGGGCGAGCGGAGACGACAAGCGCATCTTCGCCGCCCAGGACCACTTCCTCTACGCGCTGGACGCCCGCACCGGGAAGCCGGTGCCCGCCTTCGGGAAGGACGGGCGCATCGACCTCTGCGCGGACCTGGGACGTCCGCCCGAGGAGCAGTCGGTCCGGCTCACCACGCCGGGCATCGCCTACAAGGACCTCGTCATCGTGGGCGGACGGGTGGGGGAGGGCCTGCCCAGCTCGCCCGGCTACGTCCGTGCCTACGACACCCGGTCGGGCCAGCTGCGCTGGACCTTCCACACGATCCCGTCGCCGGGCGAGACCGGTTACGAGAGCTGGCCCAGGGACGCCTGGACCTACACCGGCGGCGCCAACAACTGGGCGGGGATGGCGCTGGACGAGGCGCGCGGGATCGTCTACGTGCCCACGGGATCCGCGGCCGCGGACTTCTACGGCGCCAACCGGAAGGGCGACAACCTGTTCGCGAACTCGCTGATCGCCCTGGACGCCGCCGCCGGCAAGAGGATCTGGCACTTCCAGGCCGTGCGCCACGACCTCTGGGACCGCGATTTCCCCGCCCCGCCCAGCCTGGTCACGGTCACGCACGAGGGGCGCCGGGTCGACGCCGTGGCCCAGACGACGAAGAGCGGGTTCGTATACCTGTTCGACCGCGCGGACGGCACGCCCCTGTTCCCGATCGAGTACCGCAAGTACCCGCCCAGCGCCGTGGAGAGCGAGGTCGCGGCGGAGACGCAACCGCTGCCCGTCAAGCCCGCGCCGTTCGCGCGGCAGGTCCTGACCGAGGACATGCTCACCCAGCGGACACCGGAGGCGCATCGCGCCGCCCTGGAGTCCTTCCGGTCGTTCCGCAGCGAGGGACAGTTCGTGCCGTTCAGCGTGGGCAAGGACACCGTCGTGTTCCCCGGCTTCGACGGGGGCGCGGAGTGGGGGGGCTCGGCCTTCGATCCCGAGACGAGCCTCCTCTACGTCAACGCGAACGAGATGGCCTGGACGGGCGGCCTGGCCCCGAACGTGGCCGGAGCCGGCGGCCGCGCGCTCTACCTGCGCGCCTGCTCGTCGTGCCATCGCGACGACCTGCGGGGCGCGCCCCCGCAGATGCCGTCGCTGGTCGGCGTCGCCAACCGGCGTCACGACGACGAGCTCTCCCGGTTCATCCGGCAGGGCACCGGGCGCATGGCGGGGTTCCCGACGCTGTCGGCGGAGGAGGTCGCCGCCATCGTCGAGTTCCTCAAGACGGGCGTCGACCGGGACGTCGAGCACGGCTCGCCCTCGCCCATGAGCCTCACGTACCGGTTCACCGGCTACCGGAAGTTCCTCGACCCCGACGGCTATCCCGCGATCGCGCCGCCCTGGGGGACGCTGACCGCGATCAGCCTCGACACCGGCGAGCGGGCCTGGCAGGTGCCGCTCGGCGAGTATCCGGCGCTGGCGGCCCAGGGCCTCAAGGACACCGGCAGCGAGAACTACGGCGGACCCGTGGTGACGCGGGGCGGTCTCGTCTTCATCGGGGCCACCAGCTACGACAAGAAGTTCCGCGCCTTCGACAAGTCCACGGGCCGGCTGCTGTGGGAGGCCGCATTGCCCTTCTCGGGGAACGGCACTCCCGCGACCTACGAGGTGGGGGGACGGCAGTTCGTGGTCGTCCCCGCCGGGGGCGGCAAGGACGGCGGGGCCTCCGGAGGTGTGTACGTGGCATTCGCGCTGCCCCGAGCCAGCTCGCGCTGAAGTATTCGTTCTAGACTCGGGGCCGGGAAAGGAGTCCACCGCATGACTCGGAGAGCCGTGGCCTCTCTCGCTCTGGGATCCTGTCTCGTGACGGCGTTCCTCGCGCACTCCCTGGGCGGCCACGCGCGCGCGCTGGCCGCGGAGGCGATCCCCATCGACGCGGACGACATCGCGGGCGTCGTCACCGGCCCGCGCGGTCCGGAGGCGGGCGTGTGGGTGATCGCGGAGACGACGGAGCTGCCGACGAAGTTCGTCCGGATCGTCGTCACCGACGACCGCGGGCGATACCTGGTGCCCGACCTCCCGAAGGCGGCCTACGACGTGTGGGTGCGCGGCTACGGGCTGGTCGATTCGCCGAAGGTCAAGGCGGCGCCCGGCAGGGCCCTGGACCTCAAGGCGGTCGCCGCGGCCAGCCCGCGCGAGGCCGCCGCGTACTACCCGGCCGGCTACTGGTTCTCCCTCCTACAGGTCCCGGACAAGCGCGAATTCGAGGGCGCGTCCGCCGGCACCGGCGTGGCCTCCAAGGTGAAGAGCCAGGCGGAATGGCTCCGCAACCTGAAATCGGGCGGCTGCCTGGCTTGCCACGCGCTCGGCACCCGGGCCACGCGCGAGATCCCCAGGGAGCTGGGCACGTTCGAGTCGTCGGTCGCAGCTTGGCACCGCCGCATCCAGTCCGGACAGGCCGGCGGCAACATGCTCTCGGGCGCGACCCAGCTCGGCGGAGACAAGGCGATGGCCGTCCTCGCGGACTGGACCGACCGCATCGCCAAGGGCGAGGTGCCGCCCGCCCCGCCGCGGCCGCAAGGCCTCGAGCGCAACGTGGTCGTCACCGAGTGGGACTGGGCGGACCCCAAGGCCTATCTCCACGACGAGGTCTCGACCGACCGGAACCACCCCACCGTCAACGCGAACGGCCCGCTCTACGGCGCGCTCGAGCTCAGCGCCGACTACCTGCCCGTGCTGGACCCCGTCCGCAACACGACCAGCCGCGTCCCGTTGACCGTTCGTGATCCGGCCACGCCGCCGGCGGCGGCGCCGGCCGTGCCCTTCGCCTCCGCGTACTGGGGCGACGAGGCGATCTGGACGAGCAAGAACAACGTCCACAACCCGATGCTCGACGAGCGCGGCCGCGTGTGGATCACCTCCGCGGTGCGTCCTCCCGACAACCCGGACGTCTGCAAGGAGGGGTCGAGCCACCCTTCGGCGAAGCGGGTGCCGATCGCGCGCTCCTTCCGCCATCTCGCGATGTACGACCCGGCGACGAAGAAGCTCACGCACATCGGCACGTGCTTCAGCACGCACCACCTGATGTTCGCGGAAGACGCGCACCACACGCTGTGGACGAGCGGGGGCGGCCCGGTCGTGGGCTGGCTCGACACCAAGATGTTCGAGGAGACGGGCGACGAGGTGAAGTCGCAGGGCTGGACGCCCCTCGTGATGGACACGAACGGCAACGGCAGGCGCGACGCCTACGTGGAGCCGGACCAGCCGCTCGACCCGGCGAAGGACAAGCGCTTCGGCGGCGGCCTCTATTCCGTCTCTCCGGCGCCGGACGGATCGGTGTGGGGCTCGGTGCTCGGGTTCCCGGGGGCGATCGTCCGCCTCGTGCCCGGCCCGAACCCGACGGAGACCGCGCTGGCCGAGGTGTACGAGCCGCCGGTGGACGACCCGAGGGCGCCCGTGCACGGCTTCTCTCCCCGCGGCATGGACGTCGACCGCGACGGCGTGGCCTGGGTCGCCCTGGCCAGCGGCCACCTGGGGAGCTTCGACCGGCGCAAGTGCAAGGGGCCGCTCAACGGTCCCCTGGCCACTGGCCGGCACTGCCCGGAGGGCTGGACGCTGTACCCGGAGCCGCTCCCGCAGTTCAAGGGCCTGACGGAGTCGGGGAGCACCGAGAGCAGCTACTACACCTGGGTGGACCAGTTCGACACCCTCGGCCTCGGCCGCAACGTGCCCATCGACACCGGCAACGAGTCCGAGGGGCTGCTCGTCCTCAAGGACGGCAAGTGGGTCGTCCTCCGCGTGCCCTACCCGCTCGGCTACTACACGAAGTGGCTCGACGGCCGCATCGACGATCCCGCCGGCGGCTGGAAGGGCCGCGGGCTCTGGTCCACCGTGAGCACGCGCGCGCCCTTCCACATGGAGACGGGCAAGGGCACGACGAGCAAGGTCGTGCGGTTCCAGCTTCGGCCCGACCCGCTGGCGAAGTGAGGTCGTAGCGTCTTAGCGTCGGAAGCTCCTCCGGATGGAGTCCGTCGCGCCGCCGCCCGCCTTACGTTCGGTCGGATTGCCCGTGTCCGGCCTGGATTACGACGGCTGAGTGGCTTGGACACATCGAGCTTCCTCTGGGTCCGAAGATCAGCTCGGACTCGTATTGGTTGTGGCGCCGGCAGCGAAGGCAGATGTTCTCGACGGTGGCGGGACCATCCTTGGCGTAGGCCAGGACGTGGTGGAACTCCAGGAAAGCCGTCTCGGTGCACCTTCGTCCATCGGCAGAGCTGAAAGTGCACCGTCCTCCGTCGCGCCGCCACACCGCTCGCTTGACCGGCCGCGACACGTGCCGCGAGCGGACGACGGGCGTCCGGATCTCCGAATCCGTTCCGGGACGGATAGGAGGACGCGTCTTCATGGTCAGACCCGGCTTCTTGTTCTCGACCTGCTCGAGAAGCAGCGTGAGAGCGCGGTCGAAGATCGCGGCGGGATCGCCGCTGGGAACCTCGCGGCGAAGGAGGGCCTGGACCCGCCGGAGCTTCTCGTGAGTCGCCTGCCGAATCGTGAACTGAACGCGATAGCGCTCGGGAGCGGTGGGCTGGACGATCGGACGGGGAGATGGTGTCAACGGCACAGGAGGTGCGGTCGGGGAGGCCGGCTTGGAAGCGACCTCGCCGGCCTCCGGGGCGAGTACGGGCCCCGACGACAGCGGGGCCGGGACCTTGCGGACAGAGCTCGGCACATCGGGCCGTGGCCAAAGATGCGCCATGAGGACCTCGATCTCACGGTTGCTGCGCCCCACTGCTTTCTCGAGGACGGCCACGTGGTTCTCAGGCGTGAGATGTCGTGACAGGAGCCGCACGGACGTCAGCGTCATTTCGCCGGCGGCCAGCATGTCGAGGATCGCCGGGAAGCGCCGGCAGGCTCGGGCTGCCTCAATCCTGTTGCAGGCGGCGTCTTCGGAGAACCGAAGAGCCTGCGTACAGTAGGCAAAGAGCGAGCCGTAGCCCTGGGCGGCGTAAACGGACGGACGAGTGTCGAGCGCAGCCAGGTGGGCGACCAGCTCGACGACCGCCTCGCGCTCCTTGCCCGCGAGCGTGCTCAGGCGAGCGAGGAGATCGTCGTCTGGAAGGGCGATTGGGTTGGCGATGAGGTTCGTGTTCTTCATGCGCCTGGTTTATCACGGTGTTTTTCGCGTTCCCGGCCATCCTCGAGAACGGCCCAGGAGCGACGATCATCGATCCGATGAGAGCACGACACCGTAGCCTGCGTTCGTCGTTTGTACGAGGCGGACGAGCCGCCGAGATGGCGTGACGAGCGAGCGGGCTTACGGCACCGGCCCCGACAACGCGAGAGGTGAGGTCCGCAACTCGGGGCGCTCGAAAATATGCTTTGCGCACGACCTTCCTCGGCCGATCGCGCGAGCGCTATCCGTCGCGGGACGAATCGGAGCTCGCGGCCGCGGATCACGGGTCAGGCCAACCCTCCCCCGACATGCCCCAGACCATGAGCGCGCGAGCGCCGATCGCCCGGATGCCGATCGGCGCCCCAATCGATCGGCGCCCCAAGTGCCGAGCGCACGCGGCTGTTGCACAATCCCGACTCGAGAGGCCCCTTGAACGCGCGCGTCGTCTCCATCCAGGTCGGCCTCCCGCGCACCTACGACACCGGGGACACGACCGGTGGCGGCCCCAGCGAGTGGCGTACCGGCTTCTTCAAGGAACCGGTCGCAGGTCCGGTCTGGCTGCGGCGCGACAACCTCGAAGGCGATGGGCAGGCCGACCTCCAGGTCCACGGCGGTCCGGACAAGGCCGTGCTCGTCTACAGCGCCGACCACTACGAGGCCTGGCGGGCCGAGCTCGGCGTGGCCGAAGTCCCGCCCGGCGCGTTCGGCGAGAACCTGACCGTGACCGGATGCACGGAGGCCGACGTGTGCATCGGCGACCTGTGGACGCTGGGGAAAGGACGCGTCCAGGTCTCGCAGCCGCGCGGGCCCTGCTGGAAGCTCGCCCGGCGTTGGAAGCACGAAGACCTCCCCGCGCGCGTGGTCGAGACCGGCCGCACCGGATGGTACCTGCGCGTCATCGAGGAGGCGCGGGTGGAGCCGGGACCGTTCCGGCTCGGGGAAAGGCCCTGGCCGGAATGGACGATCGCGCGCGTGAACGCGGTCATCTATCCAGCGGTACGCGAGCGCGACCCCGAGGAGGAGCGCCGGCTCGCCGCCTGCCCGCTGCTCGCGGACAACTGGCGGCGCTGGCTGGAGCGGCGCTCCCGTCTCAAGAAGCTGACGGACTAGACGCCCGCGAGCGCCTCTCGCCGCGTCCACCTCTGCGGCGTCTCGCTCGAGACGTGGGCGCGGACGATCAGCGGTTGGGCGCGGCCGCGTCGTAGACGACCCGCCCGCCGAGCACGGTCACCACGGCGTGGATGTCCTTGATCCGCTCCGGCGGGCAGGCGAGGTAATCGTCCGAGAGCACGACGAGGTCGCCGAGCTTGCCCGCCTCGATCGAGCCCTTCCGGCCCTCCTCGAAGCTGAGCCAGGCCGCGTTCGAGGTCATCATCCGCAGGGCGTCCTCGCGGGAGACGGCCTGCTCGGGACCAATGACACGGCCCTCCTGCGTGCGGCGCGTGACCGCGACCGACATCGTGAGGAACGGGTCGTAGGGGTTGAGGGAGGCGTCGGGGTCCAGGCCGAACATGTGGTCGGTGTCGAGCACGACCTTGACGCCCGCGCGGAGCCATTCCGCCAGGCCGATGAACGGCCGCAGCCGGGCCTCGCCCAGGGCGGGCAGGAGCGCGTCCGCGTCCTTGTAGTACCAGGCGGGCTGCGTGTCGACGGCCACGCCGAGAAGGGCGGCGCGGCGCGCGGCCTCGGCATTGGGGAAGTAGGCGTGGATCAGCGTGAAGCGGCGGTCGCGGATGGACCGATCGGCGCTCGCCGCTTCGAAGGCGTCGAGGACGGCATCCACGCCCGCGTCGCCGGTCACGTGCGCGCACATCTGCCATCCCCTCCGATTCCCCGCGCGGACGAGGTTGCGGATCTTGTCGGGGGAGAGGGTCAGCATTCCCCGGTAGGCCGGATCGGTCACGCCGTAGAGGGAGGCCGCCGCGGGCCCGTACGGCTCGCGCATGTACGCGGTCCCGGCGAGGATGCCTCCGTCCGCGAAGAGCTTGAGGGGGCCGACGCGCAGCCGGTCGTCGCCGTCCCCGAAACGGAGCGGGAGAGCGCCGAGGAACCTCTCCGTCCCTTCCTCCGTCCCGTCGGAGTCCACGCGCAGCGTCACCGTGGCGCGCACGTGGTCGCGCCCCTGGGCCCGGAGCTGCTCGTAGGCGCGATAGCCGGCGAGGTCGGCGCTGCGCTCGATGACGCTCGTGATGCCCGTCTGGTTGTAGTGCCGATGGACGTCCTCCAGCGCGCCCAGCAGCCGGTCCGGCCGTCCGGCCGGCTGGTACTTGTCGAGCAGCGCGCCCACGTTGCGGAGAAGACCGGTCGGCCGTCCTTCGGCGTCCCTGACGATCGCGCCGCCCGGAGGGGCGGGAGAGTCGGGGCCGATGCCGGCCGCGGCCAGGGCCGCCGTGTTCACCACGAACGCGTAGGCCGCGTCCACCACGACCGGATGTCGCGGGGCGGCCGCGTCCAGCTCCGCGCGCGTCGGCAGACGTCTCTCGGCGAGGCGGGTGGGGAAGACCCGGGGTGTCCACACCCACTGCCCGTCGGCGAGGCCGGAGGTCTTCTCCCGCACCCACGACTGGATCTCCTCGATCGAGCGGAGGTCGCGGAAGCGGCTGCGGGCCTCCGCCTCCGCCACGCCGAGCGCGTGCACGTGGGCGTCGATGAGCCCGGGGATGACCGTCTTGCCGCCGGCGTCGATCAGGCGCGTCGCCTTGCCCACGAGGGCGCGGACCTCGTCGTCGGTCCCCACGCGGACGAAGAGCCCGTCGCGGATCGCGACCGCCTGGGCGACGCGGAAGCGCGCGTCCACGGTCAGGACCTTCGCGTTCACCACCGCGAGGTCGGCGGGGCGCGCCCGTGGGGCGGCGGCGGCGGTCGGGGCGGCCCACACGGCGAGCAGGCCCGCGGCGGCCGCGCGGAGACGATGGGGAGTCCGCATCGTGGGGTCCTGGAGTATCACGGATCTGGCGCCGGGAGGTGAAGACCGCACGCCACGGCTAACATAGGTCGCTTGACCCCGCTGATCGCCGTTCTCCTCCTCGCCGCCGGGACCGCCGAGGCCCCCGCGATCCTCGTCTCGCGTCAATTGCTGGCGGCGGAGCATCTCGCCGTCGGCGACGTGGTCGCGCTCTCCAGCGACCCGCGGGGGACCAGCCCGCGGCCCTTCCGGATCGCGGGCGTCTACGAGCCGGTACCCGACCCCGCCCGCCTGGGGGCGGTCGCGCTCGAGGCGCGTTTGCACCTGCCCGACCTCGTGGGGCTGACCGCCGATCCCGCCGATCCCGCGTCCGCCGAGTCCGTGGAGTCCATCAACGTCAAGCTCCGGGACCCGAAGGACGCCGCCGCCTTCACGCGGGAGCTCGCCGCGCGCGTGCCCGGCCTGGCCCTCCGCGAGACGGCCAAGGGCGACCCGCGCGAGGTGACGTTCGTCGTCCTCGACCGCTTCCACCTCGCCATCGCCACGGTGACGGTGATCGCGAGCTCGATCTTCCTGCTCGCGCTCATGGTCATGCTGGTGGACGAGCGGCGGGAGACGGTGGCCATCCTCCGGCTGATCGGCCTGCGCCGCCGCCGCATCTTCATCCAGGTGCTCGCGGAAGGCCTGGTCATCGCGCTGGCGGGGGCGGTCTTCGGCGTGGTCCTGGCCGTGGCCCTGGAGGGCGGCTTCAATCGGTTCTTCCAGTGGAAGTACGACACCGCGCTCGTGTTCGTGCGCGTCACTCCCGCCATCGCGGCGCGGGCGGTGGCGGTGGCCGTCCCCCTGGGCATCGTGGCCAGCGTGGCCGCCTCCTGGAGCCTCCTCCGTCGCGGGGCCCTCTCCCTGGCGCGCCGGTGAGCCCGAAGGTGTGGGCCTTCGCCGGACGCAGCCTGGTCCGCCAGCCCGGCCGCGCGACGCTGGGCGTCCTGGGCGTGGCCGCCGTCGGCGCCCTGCTGTTCGACATGCTCCTGCTCTCGCGCGGGCTGCTCGTCTCCTTCCGCGCCCTGCTCGACTCCGCGGGGTTCGACGTCCGGGTCATGGCCGCGGACGTGCCCCTCATCACGCGGCCGCGCCTGGCCGGCCGCACCGCGGCCGTGGCCGCCCTCCGCGCCCTGCCCGAGGTGGCGGAGGTCGTCCCCATCGAGTTCGGAGGAGCGACCGCCGACGGGACCGATGGGCGCCGGCTGGAGGTCCTCCTGATCGGCGCCGACGTCGACTCCGGCCGCCGGCCCTGGATCCTGCTCGAGGGCGCGGACCGTGATCCGGGAGGAGCGGGCCCGCCCGCGCTGATCGTCAACCGCAACCTCGCCGCCCGGCGGCGCCTGGGGCCCGGCTCGGAGGTGACGCTGCGGGGGGACTGCTCGCGCGACCCGGTGTCCGCCCCGCCCCTGCGCTTCCGCGTGATCGGGGTCGCCACCTTCCCGTTCGACGACCCCGGGTCGACGACCGCCGCCACCGGGACGGCCGCGCTCCGGCGCGTCTGCGGCTTCGACGACCGCGACGAGGCGGACCTGCTCCTGGTCGCCTCCCGCGAAGGGCAGGGGGCGATGGCGGTGGTGCAGGCCATCCGCGCCCGCCGTCCCGACCTGCACCCGTTCAGCAACGAGGAGGTGGTCGCCCGCTTCCAGCAGATCGGCTTCTCCTACTTCCGCCAGATCTCGACCGTGCTCAGCTCGATCACCCTGTTCTTCGCCTTCCTGCTCATCGCCGTCCTCCTGACCGTCTCCGTGAACCAGCGCTTCGCGGAGATCGCCGCCCTGCGCGCCCTCGGCTTCACGCGGAGACGAGTCGTCCTGGACGTGCTCGCCCAGTCCGTGATCCTCGTCGGGGCCGGGGGGCTGGTCTCGCTGCCCCTCGGCTTCGCCCTCGCCCGCCGGCTGGAGGCGATCCTGCACGCGATGCCGGAGATCCCCGCCGCCATGCACTTCTTCGCCTTCGAGCCCCGCGCCCTGGGCATCCACGCCCTGCTGCTCGCGGTGACCGCGGTCCTGGCCGCGCTCTATCCCATGCGCCTGGTGGCGGGCCTGCCCATTGCGGCCACCCTGCGCGCCGAGGTGGTCACGTGAGCGCGCCCGTGGTGGAGGCGCGCGCCGTCACCAAGTCGTTCCCCATGCCCGCGGGGCCGGTGGTGGCCGTGCGCGACCTGAGCCTGAGCATCGAGAAGGGCGACTTCGTCTCCATCTGCGGCCCCTCCGGCTGCGGCAAGTCCACCCTCCTGCACATCCTCGGCTGCGTGGACACGCCGACGGACGGCCGGCTCCTCGTGGACGGCACCGACGCGGGCACGCTCGGCGACGCCCAGCGCAGCGCGATCCGGCTCTCGAAGATCGGCTTCGTGTTCCAGCGCTTCTTCCTCCTGCCCATGCTGACGGCGGCGGAGAACGTCGAGCTGCCCCAGGCGGAGGCGGGCGTGGCCCGCGGCGACCGGCGGGCCCGCACGGCGGAGCTGCTCGACTACGTCGGCCTCGCCCGGCGCGCGCACCATCGGCCGTCCCAGCTCTCCGGTGGCGAGGCCCAGCGCGTCGCCATCGCGCGCGCCCTGGCCAACCGGCCGCGCCTCCTGCTGGCCGACGAGCCCACGGGCGAGCTGGACCAGGCCACCGGCCAGCAGATCGTCGGCCTCTTCGAGCGCGTGCACGCGGACGGCACCACGGTGGTGGTGGTCACCCACGACCCCGCCATCGCCGGGAGCACGCCGCGCCGGCTGGCCATGCGCGACGGGCGGCTCGAGGACGGGGCGCGATGATCCTGCTCCTGGCCGTGCGCTCGCTCCTGGCCCACCCGGTGCGCAGCGCGGTGCTCGCCTTTGGCTTCGGCCTGGGGGTGTCGGTGATGGCGACCCTCCTCGGCGTGGGCGACGTGATCCTGGAGCAGGCGCGCACGCCCGCCCTGGCCGGGGGCGGCGACGTCATCGTGGCGGGCGCCACCGGGCACGTCGGCTCCGCCCGTTACGTCCTGGCCAGCGTCCTCGGCACGCCCCCGCTGCGCGAGCGCGTGGCCGCGGCCTCGCCGCGCGGGCACGCGCGGCTGTTCCTGGTGCGGGGAAGCGGGAGGGGGACGGTCCCCATCGTCGCCACCGGCGGCGTGCCGAGCCGGGAGCGCGCGCTCGGCGATCGCGAGAGCGCGCCCGTCGCGGCCTGGGTGGATGCCCCGGGGGACGCGGCCTGGGCGGCCCCGGATCCGGCGGACGTGCTGAGGAGGATGGACCGGTTCCATCCCGTGCCCGACGTGCCCGCGCGCGCCGCCTCCTGGGCGGAGTGGCTCTACTTCAACGGGACGGCGAGCGGGACGCGCTTCTACCTGACGTTCATGATCGGGGCGCGCCGGCCGGACGGCCGTCGCCCCGCCGGCGTGCGGCTCCAGCTCGAGCGGGCCGGGCGCACGACGTCGTTCGGAGAGGCGGCCGAGGTCGACGACGCGGCCGTGCAGGCGGGCGCGCCCGACCTGGTCATCGGAAAGAACCGCGTCCGTCTGGAGGGCCTGCGCTATCACCTGGACCTCGATCTCCCGCGCATGGACGCCGGGTCGTCCGGCGACGTGTCGACGCCCGCGCGCGCCACCGGTGCGCTGACCCTCGAGGCCGCCCCCGGCCGCTCGCTTCCTCCGCTCGTGATCCGCGGCGCCTTTGGCTGGGTCTCCGGCTACGTGGTGCCGGTCATGGCCGGGACGCTGGGAGGCGCGCTCCACGTCGGCGAGGAGACGATCGCGATGGAGGGCACCGGCTACCACGACCACAACTGGGGGTTCTGGGAGGGCGTCACCTGGCAGTGGGGACAGGTCCAGCAGGGTGGGCTCTCGTTCGTGTACGGGCGCGTGCATCCGCCCGCCGACGCCGCCGACCCCGAGCGGATCCCGGGCTTCCTCGCCGTCCTGGGGCCCAGCGGTCCCGTGGGCTACGCGGCGGACGTGTCGATCGTGGAGACGAACGATCCCGGCGACGGCCGTCCTCGCCGCATCGTCGTGCGCGGCCGCGGACCGTCCCTGGACCTGTCGATGGACGTCTCCGTGGAAGACGCGGTCATCACCCGCCGGCGGCCCGGCTCCTTCGGCGCCTCGATGGACTTCCTCCAGCTCCGCGCCCGCTACCGCGTGAGAGGCCAGGCCGGCGACCGCCACCTCGACTTCGAGGCGCCGGGGTCGGCGGAGACGTTCCGCGGCCGCTGAGCCCGACCGGCGCTCTGGAGTACGATGCGCGTCCGTCGTCATCACTCATGCGCACCGCGGTCGGCATCCTCGCGGGGATCCTGGGAGCGCTGGCCACGCTCGCCGCCCTCGTGGCCTTCCCGGCCGGCGTCTTCCTGCTCGCGCAGGTCGATCGCACGCGGCACGCCGACGCCTACCGGCCGGCCACGTTCACCGTGGCCTGGGTCGCGTACCAGCCGGGCGGGCGCCGGACCAGCGCCGACTACTGGGCGGTCGGCACCGTCAACGGCCACATCGAGCGCTACTACCTGCGCGGCCTGGTCAGCGGCGTGCAGGGCTGGGACGACCTCGAGCGGCAGGTCTCGCCCGGACAGCCGATCAAGGTCCTCTACGACCCTTCGTTCACGAAGCTCGGTGACGACCGCCTCCTGCGCGTGATCGCCTACGAGGACGATTTCCCGGCCCGCCAGCGCGCGCGGACGATCAGGACGGCGGCGTTGATCTACGGGCCCAGCCTCACCCTGCTCGCGGCCAGCGTCCTGCTGGGCTGGATCGTCGGGAGGCCGCCTCGGATCAGCACGGGGCTCACCCTGTTCTTCCTTCTCGGCGGGCTGGCCGGTCTCGTGCTCATACGGGTCGTGCAGACCGCGAGCCGCGCCGCCGCGGGAGGGACAGTGTCTCCCCTGGACGCCGGCGTCGCGCGGCGCATCGTGACCGCGCTGCCCGTGGAGCCGATCCTGTTCGTCGGGACGATCGTCGCGGTGGGCCTCTACCTCCTGCGCTCTCGCCGGAAGCGGAGGGAAGCCATGCGGCGGGCCGCGAGCGAGCTCGGGTTCGAGTTCGTGGGGGCGGCGCCGGACGCGCGCCGCACGATCGAGGAGCTGGGCGCGTTCGCGTTGCTCCACCGCGCCGTCCAGCGACGCTTCATCGAGAACCAGATGCGCGGCACCCGCGGCGAGTATGCGCTGACCGTCCTCGACTTCGGCTACACGCCGGAATCGGGGAAGACGAGGCGGTGGCGCACGGTCGTCGTGATCGCGTCACCGACGCTGCGGCTGGCCCCTTTCCTCCTCGAGCACCGACGGCTCGCCGACCCCGTTTCCAGCGCCTTCGGCCAGAGGGACAGGATCGAGCTGGAGCCGCCGCTGCGCGTCCCCGACGAGTACGTCCTGACCGGCCCCAGCGAATCGGCCGTCCGCGCCGCGTTCGGCCCGCCCGTTCTGGCCTTCCTGCAATCCCACCACCGCTGGCACCTCGAGAGCCTGGGCGACCGTCTCCTCGTCCACCGGGGCTTCGAGGTCCGGCCGTCCAACCTGGCCGCGTTCGTCTCCGACGTGATGCGGCTCGTCCTGGCCTTCGAGGGGATCGCCACGTGAGGCGCGCGGCGGCGCTCCTGCTCGCCCTGCTCGCCGCCACCGCGGCCGCGCAGACGAGCGATCCCGCCCTCATCGTCGCCGCCGAGAAGGGCGACGTCGTCCGGGTGCGTGCCCTGCTCGCCGACCGGTCGGGTCTCCGCGTGCGCAACCGGCAGGGCGAGACCGCGCTCCACGTCGCCGCCGCCCACGGCCAGGCCGACGTCCTGGTCCTTCTCGTCCAGGGCGGGGCGGACCTCGTGGCCCGGGACGTCACCGGGGCCACGCCGCTCCATGCCGCGACCACGATCACGCGCGGCAACGCCGCCGAGGTCCTGCTCGCGCGGGGGGCGCCGGTGGATTCCTGGGACGAGGACGGCGACACCCCGCTCCATCGGGCCGCCGAGCGCTCGAACGCCTCGGCCGCCGCCGCCCTCTGCGCCTACGGCGCCTCCCTCCAGGCGCGCAACGTGGCCGGGCGCACGCCGCTGGACGAGGCGCGCGCGGAGCTGGACCGGGCCCGCAGCGGCGGCGGGGGCGACCTGCGCTACCGCGAGCAGATGATCGAGCTGCTCACGCCGGGCGGCGCCTGCGCGACCTTGTCCGCGCGGCACGCCGCCGGAGAGCGCCTCGGCGCGCGGGAGGCGGAAGAGGCGGCGTTGTCGACCGGCTGCGACCAGGGCTTCGCGCGCGACTGCACGAACCTCGGCGTCGACTACGAGCACCGCGGGGCGAAGGACGATCTCACGCGCGCGGTGGCCCTCTTCGAGCACGGCTGCCGGACGGGGAGCGCGCGCGGCTGCGCCTACCTCGGCAACGCCTACGAACACGGGCGAGCCGTGCTCGCCGATCCCGCGCGCGCGGTCCAGCTCTACCAGCAGGCCTGTGCGGCCAAGGATCCCTGGGGATGCGGATACCTCGGCCGCGCCTACGCGAGCGGCCGCGGGGTGACGCGGGACCCGGCCCGGGCGGCCTTGCTCCTCGAGCAGGCCTGCCAGGGCGGGGTCGAGTGGAGCTGCCAGGTTCCATGACCCGTTCTGGCCACTGTCGGCCGCGAACGTGAACGGGAGCGGCGGCAGCGCGACGGCCGGCTCCGGGTCGGTCAGATTGACAGAAGCATCGTCCCAGCGATCGAGTCGTTCTGGGACGACATAGTAAAGACGAAACTGAGAATATCGTCAGGCCGCGGTCCGCCCGTGGCCGCACTCCGTGATATCAACTCTCATGGAGATCACCCACGCTTCCCAACTCAATAACGCCGAGCTCACCGCGGAGCTGACCCGCCTGGCCGCCGGCGAGCGCGAGGCCACCGCCGCCCTCATCGTGCACCTGGCCGAGTTCGATGCGCGCCGGCTCTACGAGGGCGCCGGGTTCCCGTCGCTCTTCCAGTACTGCCGGGCCGTCCTCCGTCTGTCCGAGGACGCCGTCTACAACCGGATCGAGGCGGCGCGGGCGGCGCGGCGCTTCCCGATCATCGTCGACAGGCTTCTCTCGGGGTCGCTGAGCCTCACCACCGTGCGCATGCTGGCGCGCCACCTCACGCCTGCGAACCACGAGGATCTGCTGACGGCGGCGGCGGGCAAGGGCAAGCAGGAGGTGGAGGCGCTCCTGGCGCGGCACCTCCCCCAGCCGGACGTCCCCGCGTCGGTCCGGAAGCTTCCGAGCGCACCGCAGGGCGGGCCCGCCGGGCCGGCCGGCGTGCCGGTGCCCGCGCTGCCGGGGGTCGCCGGAGGCGGCGAGAACGCCGAGGTCGCAGCCACCGTCGCGCCTTCGGGAGACTCCATGGTCCCTTCTGACCGCCCGCGGCCGGTCGTCCGGCCGCTGGCCCCCGAGCGCTACGAGATCCGCTTCACCGCGAGCGCCGAGATGCGCGAGAAGCTCCGTCGGGCCCAGGACCTCCTCGGACATGCGATCCCGAGCGGTGACATCGCCCAGGTCTTCGACCGCGCGCTCTCGCTGCTCGTCGCCGACCTCATGCGCAAGAAGTGCGGGGTGACGACGCGGCCGCGCTCGAGCCGTGGTCAGGCGGGCCGCTCACCTGACATTTCCGCTGCGGTCAAGCGAACGGTCTGGGTCCGGGACGGTGGACGCTGCGCCTTCGTCGCTCGGCGGAGCGGGCGCCGGTGCGACGCGCGGCGATTCATCGAATTCCACCACGTCGATCCCCGCGGCGTGGGAGGTCCCTCGACCGTCGCGAACATCCAGCTTCGCTGTCGGGCCCACAACGGCTACGAGGTCGACCTCTTCTACGGATCAGGAGTCCGGCGTACCCGCGTCGACCTCGTCCAAGATACGCACGAAATCCAAGTGAGCGTGCCCGGACGCGGGACTCGTCCCGGAACGACCCGTGGTGCCTGAGTCATGCCCGGTGAGGCCACGCCCTTCGGCCGTCAGGGTCGAATGACCGTCGCCGCCCATCTTGGCGCGCCTGCTCGGTGCCCCGGAAGGCACGGGGGCTGACCCCGAACTCCGTCCGGAACGCGCGGTTGAAGTTCGAGACGTCGCCGAACCCGCTGTCCAGCACGACGTCGAGCACCCGCCTCCGTTCGACGGCCAGACGGAGGGCGGCCCGCCGCAGCCGGGCGCGCCGCACGTACTGGTGCGGGGTGAGGCCCGTGAGCTGCTTGAACGTCCGGAGGAAGTGATACGGGCTCAGGCGCGCCTCTCGCGCCAGGGTGGCCAGCCCGAGCTCGCCGTCCGCATCGCGTTCGATCCGGCGCACGACTCGCGTGACGCGGGCCTCGGCGCTGAGGGCGGCGCCGCCCGCCACCGGCGGAAGGCCGGCGGCGATCCGCGCCGTCTCCGCCGCGAGCTGGACGGCCAGCTCCTCCCAGCGCGCGCGGGCGCGGGCCTCGAGCCCCGCGCAGGCCCGCGCCACGACGGGTGAGAGCGCGCGCAACGGGGGAATGCGGAGGATCGGGAAGCCGGACCGGGCGAAGCGCGCTCCCGCCTCCGCGGCCAGGCGCTCGAACCAGGCGGGCTCGTACCAGAAGGACAGGCAGCGATCGCCGGAGCCGTGCTCGTGCCCGCACTCGAAATACTGGCCGGCGCTCCCGAGGAGGAGGGAGCCCGGCGTCATCACCTCCCGGCCCGCCGCCGAGCGGTACTGGAAGCTGCCGGCGGTCACGATGGCGATGGAGACGCGGGAATGCTGCTCTTCGAACGGACGATCCCGGGGACCCGAGGTGCAGACGACGTCGGAGACGGTCCAGCCGTCGCCCTCCGCCAGCACGCGCGCGGTGGCCCGGCCCGGCCCCCCCGTCACCGCGCGGGTGGCCAGGGCCCGCTCCAGATCGACAGCAATTTCCGCCAAGAAACCCCCTCGCCGCCGGCGTACAACATAACACTACGACGGTCACTCGATTGGAGTTCGAATGAGCACGATGACGAAGGCGAAGGCGAAGGCGGCGGGGGTGGGACGGTCGGACGTGAAGGTCCTGGAGCGGATCCTGGGTGAGGGCTACGGGCCGGGGGCCTGGCACGGTCCCGACCTCAAGGCGGCGCTCCTGGACGTGGCCGCCGACCTGGCGTTCTGGCGGCCGGCCCCCGGGCGCCACAACATCGCGGAGATCGCGCTGCATCACGCCTGGTGCGTGCGCAACGTGCGGGGGCAGCTCTCGGGCTCGACGCCGGAGCCGTTCGTGCTCGAGGGCGAGGACTGGTTCGAGCTCTCCGACGGCCGGCGGCTCGGATGGCCGGCGATCCAGGCCCTCGTCGAGAAGGAGCAGTCCCGCCTGGCCGACTTGATCGCGGGCATCGGGTCGGGCAAGGTCGAGTCGAAGAAGACGGAGACCGAGCGCTTCGACCTCGTGCTCGGGGTCACCGGCCATGCCGTCTACCACGCGGGCCAGGTGCAGCTCGTCAAACGGCTTCGATCGGCCTGAGCTTCACAAAACTTCATACCGCGGAAAGAACCGGGAAAAGCTCGCGCCCTACCTTCTCATCGTCCGGCCGTGGGGTACGGCCGGCTTCGAGGAGGAGCACATGGACGAACAGAAGCCGGCGGCGACGAGGACGAGTTCGCGCCGCTGGGTCGTGTACGGGCTGCTGGGAGCGGGCGTGCTCGGGACGCTCGTGGCCGCGCGTCCCATTGCCGCCGCCATCCAGCAGGGCGGGGGCTGGCATGGTCATTTCGGCGGTCACTTCGGTGGCCAGGCCATGAGCCCGGAAGCGGCCAAGGAGCATCTCCAGGTTGCGGCCAAGTGGGCGCTGCGCGACATCGACGCCAGCCCCGAGCAGCAGGACCGCGTGAACGCGATCGTCACGGGTGCGGTGGACGACCTCTTCACCCTGAAGGAGCGGCATCAGGCCAACCGCGTGGCGTTCCACGATCAGCTCAGCGCGGCCAAGGTCGACCGCGCGGCGCTGGAGGAGACGCGCAAGGCCGAGATGGCGCTGGCCGACGAGGCCTCCAAGCGGCTGGTGCAGGCGCTGGCGGACGTCTCCGACGTGCTCACGCCGGAGCAGCGCCAGCAGCTCGTCGCCCACATCCACTCCCGGCACGGGGGGTAGGGGCGACGAGGCCGGCCGCGGCCGGGGCCGCGGCGCGATACCATCGCCGCCGATGCCCGATCCGATCCTCATGATCGAGGACGACGAGCACCTGGCGGCGATGGTGTCGGAGTACCTCGGCTCGAACGGGTTCGAGGTCACGGTGGCGACGCGCGCCGAGAAGGGCCTGGCCGCGCTGGCCCGGGGCGGCTTCCGCGCCGTGCTGCTCGACGTGATGCTGCCGGACCTCGACGGCTTCGAGGTCTGCCGGCGGATCCGCGCCAAGGGCGACGTCCCCGTGCTCATGCTGACCGCGCGCGGCGACGACACCGACCGCATCGTGGGGCTCGAGCTGGGGGCCGACGACTACCTGCCCAAGCCGTTCAACCCCCGCGAGCTGCTGGCGCGCCTCAAGTCCATCCTGCGCCGGCGCACCGGCGGTCCCGACCGCCGGTCCCTGCTGCGCTTCGGCCGCCTCGAGATCGACCGGGACGCGCGCCAGGTGCGCCTCGACGGCCGCGAGCGGCCGCTGACCAGCCACCAGTTCGACCTCCTGGCCGCGCTGGCGGAGAGCGCCGGCCGCGTTCTCTCGCGCGAGGCGCTGATGGAGCGCGTCCGCGGCGACACCCTCGAGGCCTTCGACCGCAGCATCGACGTCCACGTCTCCCGAATCCGCGCCGCCATCGAGGACGACCCGCGCCACCCGCGCCGCATCCTGACCGTGCGCGGGGCCGGGTACGTTTTCGCGCGGGCGCAGGACGAGGACTGATGCGGCGGCTGTACCTGCAGGTCTATCTGGCCTTCCTGGCCATCTTCCTCGTGTTCGCCTGCCTGGTGGCGGTGGCCTGGCACCACGGCGGCCTCGGCCTCGACGACGAGGGCCCGCTGGAAGGGGCGGCGGCGCTGGTCGCGGAGCGGCTGCCCGTGGACGCGGACCCCGCCGCCCGGCACCAGGCGCTCTCCGATCTCGCCTCCCGCCTGCGTCTGCACGCCACGCTCTGGAGCCCCGACGGCGAGGTGCTGGCCTGGGTGGGCGAGAGGCTGCCCTATCCCGGTCCGCGCGCGCAGAGCGGCTGGATGCCCGCGCGAGGAGGGCCGGTCGGCGTCCTCCGGCTGCCCGACGGGCGCTGGCTCGTCGCCCGCTCCGCCCGGCGGCGGCTGTCCCACGCGAGCCTCCTGGTCGTGCTGACGCTCCTGGCCGTCGCCGTGGCCATCGGCGCCTTCCCGGTGTCGCGCCGCCTGACCCGGCGCGTGGAGCGACTGCGCGCGGGCGTGGAGGGCCTGGGCGCCGGCGACCTCCGGGCCCGGGTCAAGGTGGAGGGCCGCGACGAGATCGCGGCCCTGGCCACGAGCTTCAACGCCGCCGCCGACCGCATCGAGGCGCTGGTGGGCGCCCAGCGGACGCTCCTGGCCAGCGCCTCTCACGAGCTGCGGTCCCCCCTGGCCCGGATCCGCGTCGCCCTCGAGCTGATGAGCGAGTCGCGGCCCGACCTGCGCGAGCGCGTGAGCAGGGACGTCGCGGAGCTGGACGAGCTGATCGGGGAGCTGCTGCTGGCCAGCCGGCTGCAGGCGGTCGAGGCGCTCGAGCCGCGTGAGGAAGTGGACCTGCTCGGCCTCGTGGCCGAGGAGGCGGCGCGTACCCAGGCCGAGGTGGCGGGGGACCCGGCCACCGTGCGAGGGGACGCGCGGCTGCTGCGGCGCCTGGTCCGGAACCTGCTCGAGAACGCGGCCCGCCACGGAGCGCCCCCGGTGGAGGCGACGGTGAGAGCGGCCGCCGGGCACGTGCGGCTCCGCGTGTGCGACCGCGGGGCGGGGGTGCCGGAGGACGAGCGGGACCGGATCTTCGCGCCCTTCTACCGGCCGTCGTCCCGCCCGCCCGCGGACGGCGGGTCCGGCCTGGGCCTCGCCCTCGTCCGCCAGATCGCCCGCCGCCACGGGGGGGAGGCGCGGTGCCTCGCGCGCGAGGGCGGGGGGAGCTGCTTCGAGGTGGACCTCCCGATTTGACCGCGGCCGGGCGCTGAGCGTACTGTCCGGCCACACCATCAAGGTCTCATCCATGCCGCGGAATCGCCCCCTCGAAGGCGTCGCGCTCGGCTGGCGCCCGGAGCTGGCGGCGGACCTGCTGCGGGCGCCCGACCGCGTCGACTTCCTCGAGGTCGTGGCCGACACCTGCTTCGCGCAGCGCGCAGCCTGGCGGGAGGCGCGGGCGCTGGCCGAGATCCTCCCCGTCGTCCCGCACGGCGTGAAGCTGTCGCTGGGCAGCGCGGACGGCATCGATCCCGCGCGGGCGCGCCGGCTGGGCGCGCTCGCCCGCGAGCTCGAGGCGCCCGCCATCACCGAGCACGTGGCCCTGACGCGCGGGGGCGGGCGCGAGATCGGCCACCTCACCCCGCTGCCGTTCACGCGCGATGCCGTCCGCGTGGTCGCCCGCAACGTGGCCGCCGCCCGCCGGGAGCTTCCGGACGTGCCGCTCCTCCTCGAGAACGTGGCCTGGACGCTGCGCTGGCCCGAGGACGAGATGCCGGAGGGCGCGTTCTACGCCGAGGTCGCCGCCGCCACCGGCTGCCCCCTGCTGCTCGACGTCGCCAACCTCTACGCGAACGCGCTCAACGCCGGCGTCCCTCCCACGCGGGCCCTGCGCGAGCATCCGCTCGATCGCGTGGGCATGGTGCACGTCGCGGGTGGACGGATGGAGCACGGCTTCTTCATGGACACCCACGGGCATCCCGTCCCGGAAGCCGTGTTCGCGCTGGTCGAGGAGATGCTGGCGGTGACCGGACGAGTGCCCATCGTCCTCGAGCGTGACCAGGGGTTTCCGCCGTTCGCCGAGCTGGAAGGGGAGGTCGAGAGGTTGCGTGGCCTGCTCCGACGAGCGCCTGCGCGCGCCTGCGCCTCCGTACCCCCGAGGGTGCCCCTACTCGAGGCGGACCTGCACGGCCTGGGCGAGATGCAGCTACGTCAGGAGGCACTGGCCGTGATGCTGACCGACGTGACTCCGCCCGCGCCTTCGACCGCGGCCGAGTACGGGATCGAAGCCGTCGCGCGCACGCGCGCGGTCCTCCTGCACAAGCGGGTGGACGACGCGCTGCCGCTCCTGCCGCGGACCTCCGCCGCGGGCGAGCCGGCGCGGGCCCTGGCCCTCCGCGCCGTCGAGGCCTCGCCGCGCGCGCCGCGGTCGGCCGGGATCGTGGACGCCCTCCGCATCGCGGACGCCGCCGCTCGCGAGCCCGCGCTGGCCGCCCTGGCCCGCCGTGACCGGCTGGAGCTGCGTGCCCGCTTCGCGGCGGAGGCGGACGGCGGCTCGTGCGCGCCCCGCCGCGGGCCGTTCGTCGGCCGGGAGCAGTTGCCGGACGGCCGCCGCCTGTGGGCCCTCAAAGGCCTGGGCGCCCAGGCGCCCGTCCGCATGATCGAACGAGGAGGTAGAGGATGAGCACGGCCGTGACCCCGAGCACGCTCGACGCGCTCCCGCCCGCATCGCGGGCGCCCTTGCAGGCGCTGAAGGACGGGCTGGAGAAGGCGGCCGGCAAGAACCTGGCCGCGCTCATCGTCTACGGCAGCGCGGTACGCGGCGGCTACGTGCCCGACCAGAGCGACATCGACGTGATCGTGGTCCTGGAGGACACGTCCCTCCCCGTGCTCAAGGCGATCGCCCAGCCGCTGATGCAGGCCCGCTACGCGGCCCGGGTGGAGGCGATGATCCTCAAGCACGGCGCCCTGGCCCGGGCCGCCGACGTCTTCCCCCTGCTCTACGACGACGTGCGGCAGCGCCACCTGGTCCTCTCCGGGACCGATCCCTTCGCGCGGCTGGAGATCGCGGACGAGCACCGGCGCCTGCGCATCGAGCAGGAGCTGCGGGAGGCGCGCATCCGCATGCGGCGGGCGGTGGTCGACGCGCTGGGGTCGGAGTCCGCCCTGGCGGGGGCGGTGGCGCGCAAGGTCAAGCAGATCCGCGGCCCGTTGCATGCGCTGCTGCGGCTGAAGGGCAAGGAATGCGACGACCGGCTGGAGGCGGTGCTGGCCGGGGCCGGCCAGGCCTACGGGATCGACACCAGCGCGCTCACGAAGGTGGCCGCGGGGCCGGAGGCCGCGCACACGGCCTTGCGCGCCCTGCTCGACGCCGCCATCGAGGACGTCGATCGCCTCGAAGGACCGCGCTCGTGATCGCGCCCCTCGTCGACTTCTACCCGTTCAACATCGCCTCCGGGCCGGAGTTCCTCCTCTTCTTCGCCGTCCTGAGCGTGGGCGTCTTCATCCTGCTCGGGGTCGGGCGGTCGCTGCTCGGCCGCGTCCTCGACGGCCAGGCCGCCACCACCGCCGCCGGCGGCCGGCTGAAGAAGGGCCGCATGCCGTCGGTGGAGGACTGCCTCGCGATCGCCTACCTCAAGGAGGGCGAGCGCGGCGTGGCGAACACGCTGATCTCGGAGGCGGTGGCCGAAGGGTGGCTGGGGCCGCCGACGAAGGAGAAGCCGATGTTCACCTTCGGCGGCCAGCGGCCGCAGCTCCGCGGGGCGCGGAAGTTCTACGAGAAGATCGCGGCCGAGCAGAAGGCGGACACGACTTCGGGCGCGCCCGCGAGCGAGGTCCGCCCGATCATCGTCCAGTACACGGCCAAGGACGCGGCCAAGGAGATGTCGCCCCGGCTCGAGCAGGAGCTGGAGGCGGCGGGCATGGTCCGCCGCGCACAGGCGCGCACCGCCCTCCGGCTGCTCGCGCTGGCGGCGGGCGCGTTCCTGGAGCTGGTGGGCCTCGTCCGCCTCCTGCGTGGCCTGGAGCTGGGCCGGCCGGTCACCCTCCTCGTGTGGGAGATGATCGCGGTGGCCGTCTTCACCCTGGGCTACACGTTCTCGAGCAAGGTCAAGGAGAGCACGCTCAAGAAGGACTACCTCGACTGGATCGACAGCGCGACCACGTCCCTCCAGGCCGACGTGAACTCCGGCCGGCGCAAGGAGGCGCATTACGTCGGCCTCGCGGTGGCGGTGGCAGGCGTCAGCGTCCTTGCCAACCCGCTCTACGAGCTGCTCACCGACGCCTTCGTGCCGATCCCCAGGCCCGTCGTGAGCACGAGCAGCTCGTCCGGCTCGTCCGGCTCGTCGTGCAGCTCCTCGAGCTGTGGCGGTGGCGGCGGCTGTGGCGGTGGGGGAGGATGCGGAGGCGGAGGGGGCTGCGGCGGGTGATCCCGTGATCGGCGAGGTCCTCGATACCCTCGACGGCCTCGTCCGCGTCACTCGGCGGTCGCCGACCCTCGACGGGTCCGTCCCGTTGCGCGTGGCCCGCGCCTGCCTGCCCCTGCTCGAGGGGAACGCCTACGGGCTACAGCTCGTGCTCACCCGGCCGCTCGTGGTGCGCCGCCGGCTGCGGCAGTGGCGGGCGTCGTGGGCGGAGGGCGGCGAAGGTATCGAGAAGCGCCACGCGGGCGCCTGGCCGCGTCTGGCCGAGGAGGGCCACCTCGCGCGCGAGAGCGGGTGGGTGCGCGCGCTGGCGCGTCCCGTCGTCTCACCGCGGCCGGGCGGGCTGCGGCTGTTCACCGGCCTCCTCGTGCGTCCGGCCTCCGGCGTCTGGCTGAGGCTCACCAGCGCGGCCAACCGCCGCAACACGCTGTTCGAGGTCGGCGAGCAGCTCGTCCCTGACGACGGGGCCTGGGTGCCCCTCGTCCTCGACCTGAGGTTTCGCCGGGACGCCCCGGCGACGTTCCGCCTCGAGGGTGAGGTCGCGTGCCTGGGCGCCCTTCGGCCGGGCGTCCGCATCGCGTCGGCTCTCATCGGCGACGCACCCGATCTCGCACGGGCGCACGCGGCGTTCTACGACCGCGAATACTTCGAGGAGAAGAAGGAGGAGGTGACCGTCAAGTACCGCCGGCTGGTGGCGGGCGAGCCGACGGCCGAGATCTCCGACGGGCCGGCCGTGTGCCGGATCGCCTCCATCGGGACGAGCGCCCATGCCGTCGAGCCGCTGGAGCGGCTCACGACTGCGTCGGGGCCGGCCGTCGAGCGGCGTCCCGCGGAGCGGCGGCGTCTGGAGTCGGTGGTCTTCCGGAACGAGGTCGCCTTCTCGGGGATGTTCGATGGGCACACGCTCGCGCTGGAATATGACCGCGGCCGGCTGGCCACGCGCGCGCGTGCGGTCGCCGCCGCCTTCCGCGGTGCCCTCGACGGAGGCGCGGCCCTCGATCATCCGGGGTCCGAGCTGTACCTGACGAAGTACTTCACGCCCCACCCGCCCGGCGAGCCCCACTTCTTCGTCAAGCCGTGGGCCCTGACCGCGACGCCGCCCGGCTGGTCCAGCCTCCTCGAGGGCGCCCACGACGACGGCTACGACGTCTTGCGCGGGGTCGTCTCCACGGACGTGTTCCATGCGACCCCCGCCGTCTTCCGCGTCCATCGCGAGGGCGTCCGGTTCGAGGTCGACGAGGGCGCGCCTCTCCTCCGCGTGATCCCCGTCCCGCGCGCGCTCCTGGGCCACGAGTTCCAGATGAGGTCGCTCGGGTGACGCCCGCGCGTTGGGAGTGGGACGCCGCGGCTGGCCCCGCGCGGGTGGTGGCTGAGCTGGCGGCGGCGGGGGTCGCCTGGGTGCACGCACCGGAGATCGCGGAAAAGGCGGCCGGCGACCCCTGGGCGGCGGCCGAGCGCGTGCTGGGCGGCCGGCCCCTCCTCGTCGAGCGCCAGCCGATCCGCGCCGTGCCGGGCGGCCGCTCGTTCTCGTCGGGATGCATGGCCGCGCCGTTCCACACCGACAGCCAGATGCTGCTCGGGGTGCCGCCGCACGTGCAGGTGATGGCGTGCGCGCGCGCCGCCGAGCGCGGTGGCGAGAACCTCTATCTCGATACATGGTGCCTTCTCGCCCGCATCGAACGTGAGGATCCGACCTTGCTGGCCGATCTGTTCACGTCTCCTCGTCGGCAGCCCTTCGTGTTCGGCGACGTGTCCGGTCCGACCGTGACCCGCCGCGGCGGCAGCCTCGTGTTCACGCACACCGCGCGGCCGTTGCCCGACGACGGCGTGGCCGCTCGACTCCGTCCGTTCGTGGACTCCGCGGAGGTGATCGAGGTCCGCGCGGACGCGGGCGACCTCGTGATCCTTCAGAACCATCGCATGCTCCACGGCCGGCGTGCCTTCAGGGACGACCGGCGCTCGTTCACGCGCGTGCTCGCGTGGCGGCCAGATCCCTGGCCGGCTCCCGAGCATTGGATGGCGCGAGCCGCGTGCGCGGCCGACGTCCTCGATCCCCGCGTCGGCGACGCGCTCGGCCGCGTCCGCGACTCGGGCGGCCACGTGCCCAGCGCGCCCGTGACCGATCACGAGCTCGCGGCCGTCCGCGAGGTCCTGCGCGGCATTCCGCCGGGAGTCGTGTCCGCGCGTCAAGGCGTCCCCGAGCCCGATCTCTACCGTTGGCGCGACGCGGTCGTCAGCGGCTTCCGGACGTGAGGGACTCGATCTTGCCTCGTCACTCGACTCTCAGGCCAGGTCGAACAGGAGCACTTCCGCCGGCCCGCTCGCCGCGAGGGTCACCGCGTCCGCACCGCTGATCTCGGCCCCGTCGCCCTCGGCCAGCGCCTGGCCGTTCACCGCGGCCGACCCCCGCGCCACGTGCACCCAGGCGTGGCGGCCCGGGGCCAGCGCCCGCTCGCGACGGTCGCCGTCGTCGAGGAGGGCCAGCCAGAGATCGACGTCCTGATGGACGCGAAGGCTGCCGTCGCGTCCGTCCTTCGAGGCGAGGAGCGCGAAGCCGCGGCGGGCCGCCTCGCGATCCACCGCGCGTTGGCCGTAGGCGGGGGCGAGCCCGCGCGCGTCGGGGATGATCCAGATCTGCAGGAAATGGACGCCCTCCGTCTTCGACGGGTTGTACTCGCTGTGGCGGACGCCGGTGCCCGCCCGCATCATCTGGATCTCTCCGGGGCGGATCACGGAGCCGGTGCCCATGCTGTCCTTGTGCTCGAGCGCGCCCTCGAGCACGTAGGAGAGGATCTCCATGTCCGCATGGCCGTGGGTGCCGAAGCCGGCGCCCGGCTTCACGCGGTCGTCGTTGATGACGCGCAGGGCGCGGAACCCCATGTGGCCCGGGTCGTGGTACTCGCCGAACGAGAACGTGTGCCGGCTGTCGAGCCAGCCCCAGTCCGTGCGGCCGCGGTCGGCAGCCTTGCGGATCCTCGTGGTCGCGCCGGATGCCTTCGTGGTGCCCATGGAGACGCTCCTTTCGTCTCGACCACTCTACGCCAGGTCAGTTGTGCCATCCCAGCGTGACCTCGGAGCACCCCTCACGGGGAACGTCCGCCCTCGCGCACGCCTGTGGCTCCGGCCACGCGGCCCTCTCACTCGTAGTCCGTCACCCGCCACTCGACACCGAGCGCTTCCGCCAGCCCCTTCGTGAGCGGGAGGGCGGCGTCGTACGGCGTCTCCGCGTCGGCCTTGAAGCTCCGGGTCGAGATGAGGTCGACCGGTCTCGCTTCGAGGGTGCCTGGCGCGCGGACGTGGGCCCTCAGGTGGCAGGAGTAGTTGTTGTAGGCCGACTGCGAGCGGCTGCCGCTCTGGTAGGTCCGGACGCACTGCAGCTCCAGGGACGCCACCTCGCGGAACGGGATCCCGCGGGCGTTGAAGAGGCCCTTGACGACGATCGCCTGCTCGGGCCAGAGGATGCGCAGGTCGAGGGGCAGGCTCTTGGCGATCACGACCAGCGCCATGCCGCCGAAGAGCAGGCCCACGACGAGCGCGACGACGGTGGCAGCGGCGTCGCCGGAGAGCCACCAGGCAGCGGGGGCGGCCAGCAGTCCGGCCAGGGCGACCGGAAAGCAGCCGATGGCCAGGCCTTCGAAGGCCTTGTGGTAGCGCACCTCGTCGCCCGGAGACCACCGGGTGATGCGGCCCTTGCCGGGGAAACGCGCGGGATCGGGCGCGCCGATGCGCAACGCCGCCGCGGCGGCCACCGCCGCCGCCACCACCTTGTCGCCCCAGTAGTCCGCGGGACCGTCGATCGACGGCAGGCTCTCCGATCCAGGGGCGTCCTCCCGCGTCATCGAGATCTCGATGCGCCGTGGATCGCCGCGCACGAGCCGCTGGTGGCGCAATCCCAGCGCCGCCCCCAGGCGGTAGGCGAAGTCGGCCGCCTTCTCGCGCGTGTCCACGCCCAGGACCTGGAGGGGGATCGGGCGGTCGCGGGGGTCGCCCGGGCCGTCGCGCACGTGCGCGACCGCCTGGAGGTGGCGCGGGGCATCGGGGCTCGGAGGCACCGCGGGATCCCGGCCGGACGGCGCCGCGTAACGCGTGCGCACGGTCAGGCCGGTGACGTCGGAGAGGGCGATGGTCTCCGTCCTCTCCTCGTCGCGGAGGGCGTGGCCCTCGACGATGGTCAGTGTTCCCGTGGCCCGGTCGATGCGCAGCCGCTTCGGCCGCCACCACTCGTCGTCGTCCCCGACACCGGTCATCCGCACGAGACCGCGCACGAAGGACGAGAGCGCCTCCGGCACCGCCGCCGTCTCCGCCTCCAGGGCGAGAAGCCGCCCAGGCTCATCGGCGGTGATCCGCACGACCGGCGTCGCCAGCCCCGTCATCTGAGCGGCCAAGGGCATGCGCGGGCAAGGTTACCCCACCTCGCACCGGCCGCGACCGCGGGCACCGCGGGAGCTACAATCGCGCGCCCAGGATGCCTCCTGTACCGACGCGGCTCCCGGCCCGCGGCCTCGTGCTCGTCGCCGTCGCCCTCGCCATGCTGGGCTATCGCTTCGTCCAGGTGGACCTGGCGCCGTTCGCGCGCGACGAGCCGCAGTTCCTGGCCGCGGCCCGCGAGCAGCTCCGGACCGGGCACTGGCTCTCCGCGAACCCGCTCTACGGGAACCTCGGCCTGCGCTACGGCCCGGCCGCCTTCTGGTTCTACGGCCTCGTGCAGGCGCTGCTCGGGGACGGCCCCCGCGTGGCCATCGTGGCCATGGGTCTGGTGGTGACGCTGGCCCAGCTCGCGCTGGCGATCGCGCTGGCTCGGCTGCTCGAGGAGGACGCGACGTTCCTCGCCGTCCTCGTCGCCTGGATCGCGTCGTCGCCGTACCAGTTCCTGTGGTCGCGCCTGGCCTGGGACCTCACGAGCAACGCCGCCGTGTTCGCGGCGGCCGCCCTCCTGTGCTCGTACCGCGACCTGCGTCCCGGCCGCGCTCTCGCCCTTGGCGCCGTCCTCGGGCTCGGTCTCTCCACTCATCCGATGGTGGCGCCGATGGTGGTGGCCGTGCTCCTGACCGTCGCCTGGGAGGCGCGCGCGCGTGTCCGGGAGGCGGCGCCGTCCCTGGCCGCCCTCCTGGCCTCGATGGTGGCGGTGAACCTCCCCTATCTCGTGTTCCTCGTCCGCGCGCCCGTGGTCGGCCGCGCGCCCCGGCTGCCGTGGACGCTGGCCGGTGTGGGGTCGCTGGTGCTGCAGGCGCCCCGCGTGGCGACGACCTGGGGCCTGGCCTACTACTTCGACGCCGAGTGGCCGTCCTTCCGCGATGCGCTCGGCCCGGCGTCGATCGCCCTCGACGTCGCCTCGCTCCTCGCCCTCGTCATCTCCACCGCGGGCGCGATGGCGGGGATCGTCGTGGCGCTCGCCTCGTCCGACCCGCGCCGCCGCCGGATGGGCCGTGCCGCGCTCGTGGCCTGGGCGGGCACCGTCCTCTTGCTGGCCGTCGTCGGCGTCGCCCTCCACCCGCACTACCATTTCGCGGCGGCCTGGGTGCCCGTGTTCGGGCTCGCGGCCACGGTGGCGTGGCTGCGCCGGACGCGCCCGCGCCTGGGCGCGATCGTCCTCGCCGTGTGGGCCGGCCTGGCCGTCGTGCAGTTCGTCGTGATCGAGCGATGGATGGCCTACGTCCGTGACGCGGTGGGGACGCGCACGCCGTCCTACGGCACGCCGCTGGGCGCGGAAGCGGACGCGGTGCGGGCGATCTGCTCGGGGCCGGAGCCGAGCGTCGTGGTCCGCAACGAGACCGCGCTCTTCCGCTTCCCGGTCGAGTACCTCGCCACGACCGAGCCCGCCTGCCGCGGGAAGGAGGTCCTCGTGTGCGCGGACGAGGAGCAGCCGTTCACCAGGCGGTGCCCGCCCGCCGTGGCGGGCCGCCGCCTGGTGCGGCTCGGCTACGCGCGCGACCGCGGGGGCGCGCTGGCCGTCGACGGCGTCGCTATTTCTCCTCGCGCACTTCGGTGAGGCGCGTCGGCTCCGTGCCGTAGTTCTCGACCACGAGCGTGTCGTTGTCCTGGTCGAACGTGATCTGGGCCGCCGGGACCAGCTTGCCCTCGCCGGTGCCGTCGGCCTTGAGCCGGATCTCCGCCAGCGTGAAGGCGTAGTCGGCGGAGCGCGGCCGGTTCATGGCTTCCCAGAAGCTCATCGGGCGGTCGGTGGCGACGACGATCCGGCGGCTGCCGTCAGAAGTGACCATCTGTCGTGCAAAGTGGACGTCCCAGCCGAGGCTGGTCGAGCTCCGGATGTAGCCCACCCGCTCGAGGCCCTGCAGCGTCGAGAGCAGCGCGTCCTGGTCCTGGTCCCTTTCCACCAGGGTGTCGTGGAGCTTGGCCGCCTCGGCGTCGGTGGACCACCGCTCGATCACGATGTCGAGAGTGCCGGCCCGGGTCGCCGCGCGGCCGCCCAGGTTCACCGCGAATGCATGAAGGCTCAGCAAAGGCTTGGCGCTCGCGAGCGTGGGGATGGCGACCGCGCCGAGCGCGAGCGTGCCCAGAGCGAACGATAGGATGGCGAAGCGAATCGATCTTGCAGACGTCATTGCGCATGTCCTCCTGACGGGTTGGAGCGTGGACGCCGCCCCTTCGTTTAATGGGAACGCCGTCGTCCCACCGTCAGCGAATGCACGATCCGGACCCGGGGGACTCATGCCCCGGGGCTCACTGCCGGGCGACGGCGGCCTTGCCCCCGCGCAGGACGTACTTCTGGACCTTGCCGGTGGCGGTCTTGGGCAGCTCGGGCAGGAACGTGTAGGCGTGGGGAGCCTTGAAATGGGCGAGGTGGGCCCGGGCGAACTCGCGCAGCTCCTCCGCGGTCGCGGCCGCCCCCGACCGGAGCACCACGAAGGCGTGCGGGGCCTCGCCCCACTTCTCGTGGGGCAGGCCCACGATCGCGACCTCCTGCACCGCCGGATGCCGGAGGAGGACGCCTTCGACCTCGACGGAGGAGATGTTCTCGCCGCCGCTGATGATGACGTCCTTGAGCCGGTCGCGGATCTCGGCGTAGCCGTCCGGATGGATCACCGCGGCGTCGCCGGTGTGGAACCACCCGCCACGGAAGGCCTGCGCGGTCGCCTCCGGGTCGTTGAAGTAGCCCTTCATGACCACGTTGCCGCGGACGACGATCTCGCCGAGCGTCTGCCCGTCGTGGGGCACCTCGCGGCCTCCATCGTCGTGCACGCTCAGCTCGCCGGAGGTGACGAGCTCGACGCCCTGGCGGGCCTTGATGGTGGCGCGGTCGGAGAAGGGGAGGGAAGCGTGCTCCGGCCGCGGCTCGCAGATCGTGATGAAGGGCGAGGTCTCCGTGAGCCCGTAGACCTGGGTCACCGTCCAGCCCAGCTCGCCCTCGACCTTCTCGATGGTGGCGGCGGCGGGGGGCGCCCCCGCGGTGAGGATCCGGAGCGGTCCGCTCGTGCCCGCCCGCAGCTCGGAGGGCGCGCAGGCGATGCCGATGAGCACGGTGGGGGCCGCGCACATCATGCTGATCCGCTCGCGCCGGACGTGGGCGAACACGCTCGCGGGGTCGACCTTGCGCAGGCAGACGTGGGTGGCGCCCACCGCGGTCACGATCCACACGAACGTCCATCCGTTGGCGTGGAACATGGGCAGGGTCCAGAGGTAGCGGTCGGCGCAGCCCATCGAGAGGTGGACGAGCGTCCCCACCGCGTTCATGTACGCGTTGCGGTGGGTGATCATGACGCCCTTGGGACGCGAGGTGGTGCCGCTCGTGTAGTTGATGGTGAGGAGGTCGGACTCCTGGATCTCGGCGTGCTCGAAGGTGGGAGGCGCCGCCGCCAGCGCCGCCTCGTAGTCGATCCACCCCGGCCGCGCCCCCTCCAGGGCCACGAAGGCGGTCGCGCCCGGGATCTGGCCGCGGACCTGATCCACCGCCTCCAGGTAGTCGGAGTGCGCGCACACCACCTTCGCCCCGCTGTGCGCGATCAGGTACGCGAAATCGGCGGGGGTCAGGCGGTAGTTGATGGGGACGAGCACGGCCCCGATCTGGGGCACGGCATAGAACGACTCGAGCTGGGCGTGCGTGTTGGGCGCGATGTAGGCCACGCGATCGCCCGCGCGCACCCCGAGCCCCTGGAGGGCGGCCGACCAGCGGTCGCAGCGGTCGAAGAACTGCGCGTAGCTCAGCCGCAGAAGGCCGTCGACGACCGCCTCCCGATCGGCGTGGAGGCGCCGCGTGCGGCGGGCGAACGCGAGCGGGGTGAGGGGGAATTCCACCGCGTGTTCTTACTCCCGCATCCGGCGCCGGTCAAGGTAGACTCCGCCCATGTCTTCACATACGCGCCGTCAGTTCCTGGGCACCGCGGCGACCACCGTGGCCGCGCTCTCCCTTCCGCGTCCCACCCTGGCCGCCGACCCGCCGGCCGGCGACACCCTCCAGGCCGAGATCGTCAAGCGGCACGCCGAGGGCGTGCAGCGCCTCCAGGAATGGGTGCGGCAGCCCTCCATCGCCGCCGAGAACCGCGGGATGACCGAGGGGTGCGAGCTGATGATGCGCCTGGCGCGGGACGCCGGCTTCCAGACGGTGACGAAGGTGCCCACGGACGGCCAGCCCGGCGTGTTCGCCACCCTCGACGCGGGCGCGCCGCGGACCTACGGCCTCTACTTCATGTACGACGTGAAGCAGGTCGACCCCTCGGAATGGTCCTCGCCGCCCTGGGACGCTGCCCTCGTCGACAAGCCCGGCTTCGGCAAGGTCCTGATGGGCCGCGGGGCGGTCAACCAGAAGGGCCCGGAGGCGGCCTTCCTGGCCGCCCTCCACGCCCTCCGCGGGGCCGGACGCAAGGTGCCCGTGAACCTCGTCCTGGTCGCGGAAGGCGAGGAGGAGATCGGCTCGCCGCACTTCCGCCAGGTCGTGCAGCGGCCGGAGGTCGCGGCCGCGCTCAAGCGCTGCGCAGGCGTCTTCATGCCGAGCTCCTCGCAAGACCCCGACGGCGGGGTGACGGTGTCGCTGGGAGCCAAGGGCGTGGTGGAGCTGGAGCTGGTCGCGAGCGGCGAGAAGTGGGGCCGCGGTCCCAGGAAGGACGTCCATTCGAGCAACCGGGCCCGGCTCGACAGCCCGTCGTTCCACCTCGTGCAGGCGCTGGCCACGCTCGTCAACGCTGACGGCGATCCCGCCATCGACGGCTTCGCGGACGCGGCGCGGCCGGCCTCGGCCGCGGAGAAGACGATGCTGGACACGGCGGCCGCCCGCCTCGACGAGACGACGGCCAAGCGCCTGCTCTCCGCCGAGCACTGGGCGCACGACCTCCCCTGGCGCGCCTCCCTCGAGCGGTTCCTGTTCACGCCCACCGTCAACATCGAGGGGCTGGTCGCGGGGTACACCGGGCCGGGTGGCAAGACCATCCTGCCCCATCGCGCGGTGGCCAAGCTCGACCTCCGGCTGGTCCCGGACATGACCTTCGACGGCGCGGTGGCGGCCCTGAAGGCGCACCTGGCCAAGCGCGGGTTCGGCGACATCGAAGTCAATCCGAGCGGCGGCTACGATCCCACCGGCACCGCCGCGGACTCCTCCGTCGTGCGCGCGGAGATGGCCGTGTACCGGCGCGGCGGGCTCGACCCGATCCTGTGGCCCCGCAACGCCGGCTCCTATCCGGGATACGTCTTCACCGGGGACCCCCTGCGGCTGCCCGCCGCCCACTTCGGCCTCGGGCACGGCAGCGGCGCGCACGCCCCCGACGAGTACTTCGTCATCGAGTCGTCGAACCCGAAGGTGAGCGGATGGGACGGCGCCGTGCGCTCGTTCGCCGACTACCTCTCCGAGCTGGCCACGATCGCCTGAGCCCGCCGCGACGGGCGCGCGCGCCTCACTCGAGCCGCGACCGCGGCTGCGCTCACTCCGACACCAGGTTCCGATAGTCCGTGACGAGCTTCTCGAGCTTGGAGCGGAAGGCGTCGTTCATCGCCATCTGCGTCACGTAGTCCATCTGGAGGCCGGCCACCGCGGAGGCGCCGTTGAGCATGCTCGTCTCCAGCGTCTTCTTCGCCTCCGCGCTGAGCTGGAACCCGCGCACGGTCTTGACGCCCTGCATCTTCCCGCGCAACGACTCGCGGTTCTGATCGAGATAGGCCTGGGCCGCCTCCACTCCCGCCATGGGGTTGGGGGCCGACTTCACCTTCTTGACGATCTCCCCGCTGAAGGTCTCGAACTCGCGGGCTACATGAACCGATTCCTGCGGGTCTTCGTCGAGCGAGGCAAGGACCGGGAGTTTGCCGCCCGGCTGGTCAACTACGCCGACGACTTCGTCATCCTCAGTCGAGGTCGGGCGAAGGAAGCGCTGGAGTGGACGCGCCGGGTGATGGCGACGATCGGGCTGAGCCGCGATTTCCTCGGCTACACCTTCGGGCCCGAGCGGAACCGCAAGGATGGCCACTGGTATCTGGCCGCGAAACCGTCGAAGAAGGCGGTGAGGCGTGTGAAGGACAAGGTGCGGGCGCAGCTTCGACCCGGCAACAAGGACCCGCTGCCCGACGTCGTGCGGGCACTGAACCGCCTCGTGGGCGGCTGGGGCCGGTACTTCCGCTACGGGAGCATCTTCGTCGCTTACCGCTCGGTGGACTCGCACGTCTACGCACGGATGCGCAACTTCCTCCGGCGTCGCCACAAGGTGTCCACGCGGGGCACGCGCGTCTTCGGATGGCACCGAGTATTCGGGTCCCTTGGCGTCATCTCCCTGGGCGCGCTCCGTGGCCGCAACGCCGTGAGCCTGGCGTGAAACCAGTCGGAGAGCCGGATGCGGGAGATCCGCACGTCCGGTTCGATGAGCGAGGGCGGGAAACGGAACTATGGACGGATTGAGGCACCGCCGTGTTGCGAAAGCAGGCGGACACAGCTACTCCCCGGTCCTACCGTCACCGCGCCCGTCCTCGACTCTACAGTTCGCGGTCTGGTCGCATGCTCCGGGATTCCGCTTCCCCTGTCGCGTGCGCCGCCCGTTGCGCGCCGGACACCCGGCCCGAAGAAGAGGTCCACCTCGTGGCCATTGTGAGCACGGCAGCGGAGCTGGATGTTGCCGATTGTCGCGGTCCCGCCGACGGCACGCGGCTCGACGTGGTGGAACTCGACGAAACGCGTCGCGTCACACCGCCGGCCGCCGCCGGCCACGAACGCGCAGCGGCCTCCGTCACGGCTCCAGACCGCTCGCCGGACCGCCGCTGGGATGTGCGAGGATCCGCCAGAAAGGCGCGACACCGATCGTGGGCGCGCCGTCGCCGCGCACTTCCTCCGCTTACTCGGCCTCACCGCGGATCTCATCCCCGCCGGTCCATTCGCGCGGATCGGCGCGTTGCCAAAAGGACGCTCTCGCTGGAGTCAGTAATCGCCCGTCGCACGACTGGCCGCGGGCGAATGGGAGAGAATTGTCTTGACAACTCATTTCTCAGGAGCAGACGAGGCGCGGCTAGCATAGAATGGAGCCTCGCTACTGATCTTGGGTGTTGGGCGGACGCAGAAGTTGGAGGTGCAAGGTGCGGTTGAAGCCATTCGTGATCGCGGGGCTCGCATCGGTCATCGCGGGCGTGGGGCTCGTCACGCTCCCGGCGCGCCTATCGTATGGTTCGGACCGCGAACCCATGAAGGTGTACCTCACGGGCAAGTCCGACTTGCCGACGCCCGACGCGGCGGAGAAGGCGGCGTTGGAGAAGGCCGGATTCCCCTATGAGTACAAGTTCAGCACGGCGAAAGACGTGGCGGACTCGGTCGCGGACCTGCAGGAGAAGCTCAAGGACACGGATCTCGTGCAGCAGGCCGGAACGGCCGACGACGCCGAGCTGCTGCTCGAGGTGCTGGGCCGCGCTGCGCGCCGGGTCAACCTTCAGCTCGACACGCGCCTCTTGCTGCGCGTCTCGGCGGGTCCCCGCCTGGATCCGGCGTTGCTCAAGGCCGAGCAGCCCGGCTGGAAAGGGTCCTTCACCGTCAAGATCAAGGAGATGCACCCCTACACACCCGGCGAACCGTATTGGGACGTTGAGATGAGGTCGCTCGGCAACTGGGGCGCGCACGCGAAGGGCGTGGCCAAGGCGATGGACAACTTCATCAAGAACAACCACGCCGCGCTAGTCGCGGCGCGCAGGGCGGCGAACTGAGGCCGCCAAGCCCTCCTGTGAGCAGCCTTCGCCGTCCTCTAACAGGATGCTGAAAAACGGCTGATGGGAGTCAATTCCACTTCTCGCAGGCCGCTGGATCCGGGTGAGAGGCGAGCAACGGCGCCTTCGCCGTCGGTCCTGATGCCCGGTGTGTGCTGCGCGCGCACGCCTCCGCGGCGGACT
>JBGPBV010000054.1:0-39755 GCA_041481445.1 Vicinamibacteria bacterium | reverse complement strand
GGATCCGCACGCTTCCATGACGACGGTCGCCGGCGGCTGCTGCGCCATGAAGGCCAGGAACTGGGCTCGCGGGAGGCGTTCCCGGCGAGCGACGTGGCCGGCTCGGTCAGAGATCGCGAGCTCGAAAACGGCCTTTGCCACGTCGACGGCGATGCGAGTATCGTTCGACATGATGGGCTCCTCCTCTTGCTTTAACCCAGCAGCGACTTTGGCACTAGATGCCGCCTAAGTCGCAGGAGGAGTCCATCTCATCAATGCAGCAGACGAGGTCCGGTCACCTCGGTGGCGGCCCTCGCTGCTGATCTTGGTGATATCCAGCAAACCCCCTCGCCCTCTCCGGCGTCTCATGCACGAGCGGCGGTCTTGGCCTGCCGCCGTGGGAGGTCCAAATGCTTGGACGTGGACTCATGAGCGCGCTCGTCGCGGCGAGCGTCTCGGCGGGGATGGCGGCGGCGCAGGACTGGCGCGTGGTGCCGGGCCACGGCTGGTGCGGCGAGCGCGACGGCGACCGTGATCGCGCGCATTACTGTGAAGTGCGGGAGATGACGTGGCGGGAAGGCGGACCCCTGGTCGTCGACGCCGCGCCCAACGGAGGGATCGAGGTGAAGGCCGCCAGCGGCGGGACCGTGCACGTCGAGGCCAAGGTGTCGGCGTCGGCGGACGACGAGGCCGAGGCGCGCAAGATGGTGGCCGCCGTCCAGCTCAAGACCTCGGGAACGATCGAGGCGGAAGGTCCGCGGGCGGAGAGCCGTCACGCCTGGTGGTCCGTGAGCTACCGCCTGACCCTGCCCGCCCAGACCGACCTCGACCTGCGCTCGCACAACGGGGGCATCTCGCTGACCGGCGTGCGCGGGAAGACGGAGTTCACGACCACCAACGGCGGCGTGACGGTGACCGATGCCGGCGGGTCGATGCACGGGAAGACCACGAACGGCGGGGTGAAGGTCGCCCTGAGCGGCTCGCAGTGGGAGGGCGAGGGTCTCGACATCACGACCACCAACGGCGGAGTCGTCGTCGAGGTGCCTCCCGACTTCAACGCCCACCTCGAGACGGGCACCGTGAACGGCGGCGTGAACATGGACTTCCCGGTGCGCGTCCAGGGCCGCATCAGCAAGGAGCTCTCCACCGACCTCGGCCGCGGTGGACCGACCATCCGCGCCGTCACCACCAACGGCGGGGTGACCGTCCGCCGCCGGTAGGGGAGGCCGCTCCTCGTTCGGGGCTTGACCCCGTTCGGGGTCGGCCTCAGAGTCTCGGGGAACGCGAGGGCTCCCGTGACCGAGGACGGCACGCGCGCGGACCACGGCTCCCTGGTTTCGCTCGCCGAGCGCTTCGCGCAGGGAAAGGGCCTGCGCGAGCAGGTCCCGCGCGAGAGCCACCGCGAGTGGAAGCCGGCCTCCCGCCGCCGGGATCCCGTCGAGAGCCTGATCGAGTCGAGCCAGGGGCGCGTGCCGGAGCTGGTGCCGATCCGGTACGGCCGCATGCTGCAATCGGCCTTCGCCTTCTACCGGGGCACCGCCGGGATCATGGCCGCGGACCTGGCCCCCACGCCCGCCAGCGGGCTGCGCGTCCAGGCCTGCGGCGACTGCCACCTCGCGAACTTCGGGGCCTTCGCGACCCCCGAGCGCCGGGTGCTCTTCGACATCAACGACTTCGACGAGACGGCGGACGCCCCCTGGGAGTGGGACGTCAAGCGCCTGGCCGCCAGCGTCGTGGTGTCCGGCCGCGCCAGCGGGTTCGGGGCCAAGGAGTCGCGCCGCGCCGCGCGCCAGATCGCCCGCTCCTATCGCGAGCGCATGGCCCAGTTCGCGGCGATGCCGGCCCTGGAAGTCTGGTACGCGCGCATCGACGTGGACGAGGTCACCTCATGGCTGAGCGAGGCCAAGCGGGCGGCGATGATGAGGCGCCTGGAGCGGGCGAGCACGCGCGGTCTGGCCGAGCAAGGCCTTCCGAAGCTCGTCGAGATCAGGGAGGGCCGGCCCGTCATCAAGGACGACCCGCCGCTCGTCTTCCACCTCGGAAAGGAGCAGCCGGCCTTCGAGGATCGGATCCACGAGTCCGTCGTGCAGTACCGCGAGTCGCTCGCCGACGACCGGCGGCACCTGCTGGACCGCTATCACCTCCGGGACGTCGCCATGAAGGTCGTGGGCGTCGGCAGCGTCGGCACCCGTTGCTCGATCGGCCTCTTCATGGCATCCGAGGGTGACGCCCTCTTCCTGCAGTTCAAGGAGGCGCGGATGTCGGTGCTCGAGCCGTACGCGGGGGCGAGCCCCTGCGCCAACCGCGGCCAGAGGGTGGTGAGCGGCCAGCGGCTGATGCAGGCGGCCAGCGACATCTTCCTCGGCTGGACCCGGGCCGACGACGTCCACCTCTACGTCCGGCAGCTCCGGGACATGAAGCTCAAGCCCGCGGTCGAGACCTTCGATCCGCCGACGCTCGAGGACTACGCGGGACTGTGCGGCTGGGCACTCGCCCGGGCCCATGCCAAGTCGGGGGACTCCCAGCGGATCAGCGGCTACCTGGGGAAGAGCGACGTCTTCGACGAGGCGATCGCCGAGTTCGCGGTGGCCTACGCCGACCAGAACGACCGGGACTACGCCGCGTTCAAGTCCGCGGTGGCCTCCGGGCGCCTGGAGGCGCGGACGGACGTCTGAGGCTCAGGCGCCGCGCGTCCAGGCGGAGGCCGCGATTCCCGTCTGCCCGGCCCAATAGAGAAGGATGATCGCGTAGGGCGCGCCGGGAAAGGGTGCGTGGAAGCGGTCGATCGCGATGAGGGTGTCGCTCAGGCCGAAGAGGATGGCGCCGCCGAGGCCGGCTCCGGCCGCGGTGGCCAGCGAGCTCCGGAAATCCACTCGGGCCGCCGCCCGCCACATCATCGTCCCGATCGCCAGCATGTAGACGACGACCGGCACCGTCATGTCGCCCAGGCCCGGTCGCAGCCACACGAGCGCCGCGCCGAGCCAGGCCGCGAAGGGCACGACACGGGCCAGCCGCGGCCGGCGCTCGTCGCTCACGAACGCGATCGTGTAGACGACGTGGGCGATCAGGAAGGCGACGAGGCCGGGCACGAAGCGCTCGGGGAATTCGAGCAGGACGTCGCCGATCGCGGACAGGCTGAGGCCGGCCGCGATCGCCCCCCGATAGCGGTCCCGTCCCTCGGACAGCACGAGCGTGCCCAGGGCCAGGACCGGCACGGGCTTGGCCAGCGGGCGCAGCACGGACGCCCCGCGCGGGAGGAGGGCGACGTACAGCCCGGCCGCCGCGACCGCGGCCGCGACCAGCGCGCGCCGGCGCCAATCAGAGGTCGTGCTCGACGTCCTTCAGGGCCAGCTCGGGACGGATGAAGGTGTGATCGGCGGCCGTGCGATGCACCTCCTCGACCGCGTCCAGGCCGATCTGCGCCGCCGCCTTCAGGCTCTCCCGCGTCTGGTCGGTGCGGGAGACCGTCGTGTTGTCGCAGCAGATCGCCACGCGGACGCCCGCCTCCAGGAAGCGCTGGATGGGATGCGGATCGCCGCGGCGCACGGCCCCGGTGTGGTAGTTGCTGGAGAGGCAGCACTCGACCATGATCCCGTCGCGGGCCAGGCGGCGCATCAGCTCGGGGTCGCCGGCGGCGGAGCAGCCGTGGCCGATGCGCTGCGCCCCCAGCCGGTCCACCGCCTCCCACACGTATTCCACGGGCGCGTCCTCGCCGGCGTGGACGGTGAGGCCGAGCCGGCCCAGACGCGCGATCTCGTAGGCGCTCTTGAACAGGCGCGGCGGGTTGCCGCGCTCGGGGCCGGCGATGTCGAACCCGACCACCCCCAGCCGCGCGTGCAGGTGCTGGGCCTCGGCGATGGCCTGCCGGGCCAGGATCTTCGCGATGTGGGGCCCGTGCTGGCGCATGGCGATGACGATGAGGCCGAGCTTGAGGCCGGGATGCCGATGGGACGCGTGGTTCATGCCGGACAGCACGGCCCGGATCGACTGGCGGGGGGTGAGGCCGGCGAAGGTGTGGATGATGGGCGAGTAGCGCAGCTCGAGGGTCTGCACGCCCGCCGCCGCCGCCTCCTCCACGATCGCCTCCGTGACCCGGGAGATGTTCTCGTAGAACTGCGTGATCCAGAGCGGGTAGTGCATCTTGTCGAGGTAGGCCAGGAGCGAGCCCTCCTCGTCCGACTGCAGCTCCAGCCGCCGGCGCATCTCGTCGAGCGTGTCCACCGGATGCAGGCGGTAGTGCCGCATCAGCTCCCACGTCACCTCGGCGGGGATGGAGCCGTCCACGTGCTGGTGGAGCTCCACCTTGGGCAGGCTGCCGATGCGGGCCTCGAGCTCCGCGGGCGTCATCGCGCTCACCTCCGGGAGGCGAGCTTACAACGCCCGGCGGTCAGCGCAGGATCGTGGCCGTGACTTCGACCTGGAGGCGGCGGTCGGTCACCGGGTCCGCGGAATCGGCCACTACCAGCGGCCGGCCGCTCTCGGCGATCACGAAGAACTGCTCCCGGACGCCGCGCATGGGAAGGCCCTTGGCGTCGGGCGAGGGATCGTTGACGTTGTATTCGAGGCCGAGGCTCAGCCGGATCTTCCCGTTCGTGTCGACGGTCGGGGTGGCATCGACGTTGAGGGCGGCCGGCGCGAAGGCGCCGCCGCCCGGCTGTGCGCCGTTGGCGGCGCGGATCATGCCGTTGCGCCGGTCGGCGATCGTCATCGTGATGACCTTCGTGACGGGCTCGCCCTCCCCCCGCCGCTCGGTCAGCTTGATGTCCAGCCGCACGTTGATCGACTGTCCGTGCTCGGCGGGCGCGGGCTCGGGCGACGGCTTGGCCGCCGGCGGAGGAGAGGGCTTGGGCGACGGCGCCGGCGGGGGGGCCCCGGCCAGGGCGAGCAGCAGCGTGAGCACGAGGGTCATGGCATGTCCTCCGATGGGGAAGAGTCCCCGCTCTCGAGGGAGAGCGGGGCGATGACGACAGGTTCGGTCGGGAGGGGCGCGATCCGCGAAGGCAGGCTCGACAGGGGCGCGATGGTCTCGAGCGCGGGCGTCTCCAGGCGCTCGACGTCCAGGAAGTCGATGTCGGGTGGACGTTCGGCCCCTGCTGCCTCCGGTCCTCCGTCGCCCCCAGCACCGCGCGACGACGAGGCGCGCACGGCCCGGACGCGATCGCGGCCGGCCGGCGACACGGGCTCGAGGGGCGCCGGGGAAGAGCGGCGCGCGATTGTCGCCGTCTCCGGTGTGCCGGATCGCGCGTTCGGAGTGGCGGCGACGCGAGGTCCACGCTCGTCCTCCGGCAGCCGCCGGCGTGGCCCGATCGCGAACGCAGCCAGGACGGCGGCGGCGGCGACCGCGGCCCAGATCACCAGCGGTCCCAGGCCGGGGCGCGCTCCTTCGGCCAGCCGGGCCGTCACCCGCGCGCGCAGGTCCGCAGGGGCCGCGCGCTCGACGGCCCGGGCGACGGCCTCGTCGATCGCATCGTCCCGGCGGTCGCGATCACTCATGCGCGTACCCGAGCGCGGCCAGGCGCGCCTTGAGATGGCGCCTCGCCTCCGCGATTCGCCATTTGAGGGTGCCGACCGGGACGCCGAGAAGGCAAGAGATCTCGTCGTAGCCCTGGTCGCCGGTGGCCAGCAGCAGGAGCGGGTCCCGTAGTCGCGCCGGCAATCCGCCGAGAAGGCGCTGGACGTGGGCGACCATCTCGGCCTGGCTCGCCTCCGCTTCCGGCGTCGGCCGCCGGTCCACCGGCGTGAAACCGTCCGGGCCGGCCACGTCCTCGGAGACGAACCGGCCCAGCCAGCGGCGGAAGCCCCGCCGCCGCCTCAGCGCCGTCCGCCACGCGATGGTCAGCATCCATGTCCGGAAGCTCGATTCGCCGCGGAAGGAGCCGAGCTTGCGGTAGGCGAGGAGGAAGGCGTCCTGGGCCACGTCGTCCGCCTCCGCCGGGTCCCGGAGGGCGGCGAGGGCGGCCCGGAACACCGCGTCCCGGTGCCGATCCACCAGCTCCCCGAAGGCCTCGGCATCGCCCCCGCGCGCCCGGTCCACCAGCGCGGCATCGGTCACACGCGGATTGGAGGCCCCGGCGGGGCCCGCGGTTGGGAAAAAGCTACTTGAGGAGGCGGTCGATGACGGGCCGGGATCCTTCGAGGGCGACGCGTTGCATGTAGAAGCCGAGACCACGGAGACCGCCGAGCTCTTCGCCGCCGCCGGCGCGGCCGGGTCCGCCGTGGACGAGCAGGGGCAGCACGGTGCCCGGCCCCGGCGAGGCCTCGGCGATCTTCGCACTGCCGAGGAATACGCGCCCATGGTACGGCGCTATTCCGAGCACGACGTCCGCCGTGAACGCGGTGTCCTCGGAATAGACGGAGGAAACGAGGCCGCCGCGCCCGCGCCCGACCAGCTCCGCCGCCTCCGCCGCCGTCCCGGAGTACGGCACGAGCGTGGCCACCGGACCGAAGACCTCGCGGGAATGGACGGTGGGCGCGGGCGCACCCGCCTCGACCTCGACGAGCACCGGCGTGGTGAAGAACCCCTTGCCCGGCGGTACCCCGACCGCCTGCGCCTCGCCGCTGCCGAACACGAGCCGACCGTCCCGCGCGAGCTGGGCCACGCCCTCGCGCACGTCCTGGAGCTGGGCCGCCGTCGCCACCGGCCCCATGCGCACGTTCTCGAGGGCGGGGTTGCCGACGGTGACCGCGGCCAGCCGGTCGACGAGGTCGTCGCGGAAGCGGTCGGCGCGGTCGGCCGGCACCAGGATGCGCCGGATGGCCGTGCACTTCTGGCCGGCCTTCTGCGTCATGTCGCGCAGCACGTCCTTCAGGAAGAAGTCGTAGGTCTCGTCCCCGGCGGCGGCGTCCGGCCCCAGCACGGCCGCGTTGAGGCTGTCCGCCTCCACGTTGACGCGCACGGAGTTCCGGATGACGGACGGCGTGGCCCGGATCTTCTCGCCGGTATCGCTCGATCCCGTGAACGCGACGACGTCGAAGGGACCGAGGTGCTCGAGGAGGTCGCCCGCTCCGCCCATCAGCAGGGAGAGGGCACCGTCGGGCAGGACCCTGGCCTCGATCAGGACCTCCAGCATGCGATGCGCGACCAGGGCCGACGAGGTGGCCGGCTTGCTCACCACCGGCATCCCCGCCAGCAGGGCCACCGCCGCCTTCTCCGCGAGCCCCCAGGCCGGGAAGTTGAAGGCGTTGACGTGCACGGCCGCGCCCGTGCGCGGCACCAGGATGTGCTGGCCGTGGAAGCGCGGGCTGCGCCCGAGCTGGATGCCCTCGCCGTCCGCCAGCAGCTTCACCTCGCCCAGGCCCTTGCCGAGGTCGGCGTAGGCGGCGAGGGTGAAGATGGCGCCGTCCACGTCGAACTTCGCGTCCGAGCGGGTGTTGCCGCCGCTGGCCACGGACAGGTCGAGCAGCTCGTTGCGGTGGGCCTGCAGGGCGTCCGTGGCCGCCCGCAGCATGGCCCCGCGCTGGGCGAAGGTCATCGCGCGCAGGGCGGGTCCTCCGGCCGCGCGCGCGAACGCGAGCGCGCCCGCCCGGTCGAGGCCCTCCCCGCGGACCTCGGCCATCGGCTCCTCGGTGGAGGGGTTGACGAGGATCTGCGCCCGGCCGCTCCCCTCCACCCAGCGGCCGCCCACGAAGCTCGGCAGCGTCCGCCCGGCGCTCATCGACCGATCCCCACCTGGCCCAGGACGAAGGCGTAGTCGAACGCGATCTCGTGCAGGCGGTCGTAGCGGCCGGAGGCCCCGCCGTGCCCCGCGCCCATGTTGGTCTTGAGCAGGAGCGGGTTCAGGTCCGTCTTGAGCGTCCGCAGCTTCGCCACGTACTTCGCGGGCTCCCAGTACATGACCTGGCTGTCGTTGAAGGAGGTCTTCACGAGCAGGGAAGGGTACCCCTTGCCGTCCAGGTTCGTATAGGGGCAGTAGGTCTTGATGTAGTCGTACTCCGCCCGGTTCTGCGGGTTCCCCCACTCCTCGTACTCGCCGACGGTGAGGGGCAGCGTCGCGTCCAGCATGGTGTTGACCACGTCCACGAACGGCACGTGCGACACGACGGCCTTGAAGAGATCGGGCCGCAGGTTGGTGACCGCGCCCATCAGCAGCCCGCCCGCGCTCCCGCCCTCGACGACCAGGCGAAAGGGCGACGTGTAGCGGCAGGCGACCAGGTGCTCGGCGGCAGCGATGAAGTCCGTGAAGGTGTTCCGCTTCTTCATCATGCGGCCGTCGTCGTGCCAGGGCTTGCCCATCTCGCCCCCGCCGCGGACGTGGGCCAGGGCCACCACGAAGCCGCGGTCGAGCAGGCTCAGGCGGGCGGACGAGAAGGTCACCGGCAGCGGGAGCCCGTAGGCGCCGTAGCCGCCCAGGAGCATGGGGGCGGAGCCGTCCCGCGGCGTGTCCTTCCTATAGACAATCGATAGGGGAAGGCGGACGCCGTCGGGCGCGGAGGCGAAGAGCCGCTCGGAGGCGTAGAGGGTGCGGTCGTAGCCCCCGAGCACGGGCTGCTCCTTGAGGAGAAGGGAGGCCCGCGTGTCCACGTCGTAGTCGAGGATCGAGCGCGGCGTGACCAGCGATTCGTACGAGTAACGGTACTTGCGGGTCTCGAACTCCAGGTTGGGGCCGGGGAAGGCCGAATAGGCGGGCTCGGGGAAGGGGATGTCCTGGACCGCCCCCGAGCCGAAGCCCACGACCCGCAGGCGGGGCAGGCCCTTCTCCCGCTCGAGGAGGACGTAGAAGCCCTCGAAGAGGTCGACGCCCTCCAGCATGACCTCGGGGCGGTGCGGGACCACCTCCGTCCAGCTCTCGCGCCCCGGCGAATCGAGGGGCGCCTTCACCAGGCGGAAGTTGCGGCCGGTGTCGTTCACCCGGAAGTAGAAGTCCCCGCCGTGGTGGTCGACGTCGTACTCCTGGTCGTGCACGCGCGGCGCCAGCGTCCGGAACGAGCCGAAGGGATCGCCCGCGGGCAGGACGCGCGCCTCCGAGGTGGTGAGGCTCCCGGCCCCGAGGACGAGCCAGGCGCGGCTGCGCGTGCGGCCCACCCCGATGTTGAAGGCCTCGTCCGGCTCCTCGAACACCAGCTCGTCGGGGCGGCCGCCGCCGAGCCGGTGGCGGTAGAGGCGGTACTGCCGCTTGGTGGCCTCGTCCTCCACCGTGTAGAAGAGCGTCCGGTTGTCGGCGGCCCAGGCCACCGAGCCCGTCCTCTCGGCCAGGCGAAGTCCGGTCACGCCCGTGCCGAGGTCCTTCACGAACAGGTCGTACTGGCGGAAGCCGGTGGAGTCGGTGGAGTAGGCGAGCAGGGCGCCGTCGTCGCTGACCGCGTATGCGCCCAGGGCCATGAAGGGGTGCCCCTCCGCCAGCACGTTCAGGTCGAGCGTGGTCTCTTCCGGCGCCTCCAGGCTCTCCTTCCTGCGGCAGAAGATCGGGTACTGCTTGCCCTGCTCGGTGCGCGAATAATAGAAGTGCGCGCCCTGGCGGTAGGGCACGTTCACGTCCGTCTCCTGGATGCGGGCCAGCATCTCGGCGTAGAGCGCGCCCTGGAAGCCCTCGGTCGGCTTCATGACCGCGTCCGCGTAGGCGTTCTCGGCCTCCAGGTAGGCGGCCACCGCCGGGTTGGCCTTGTCCCGCATCCAGAAGTAGTCGTCCACCCGGCGCTCGCCGTGGACGAGGTCCACCTTCGGCCGCCGGTCGGCGACGGGAGGGCGGGGAAGCGCGGCCTTGCCGAAGGGGAGGACGTTCGACGTCATGGCTCCTCCGAAGGTAGCACACGACGAAGGGACGGCCGGCGGCCCGCCTTGGCGCCCGGCGGCCACCCTGCGTATGCTACAGGTGGGAGTCATGGGGCGCGGGAGGCGGGAGTGAGCCGGACGCAGCGGGCGCTGGCCGCCATCGCCATCCTGCTCGCCGTCGCCGCCCTCTCCGTCCGCTACTGGCGCGGCAAGAACGTCAGCCGGGTGCAGCGGGGCTGGGCGGTCGCCTCCGAGAAGGGCTGCTTCACCTGTCACGGCCCGGGCGGCATCCGCGGCATGGCCGACCCCGGTCACGGCCTCGACGAGATCCCGCCGTTCTCGGGCGGCCTCATCACCATGTACGCGCAGAACGAGGGCGAGATCCGCGAGTGGATCCTCGACGGCCTGCCCAGGCGGGTGCGCAACGACCCCGAGCAGATGAAGCTGCGGGCGGGCGCGGTCATCCGGATGCCGGCCTGGCGCGGCCATCTCTCCGAGCACGAGACGGACGACCTCGTGGCCTTCGTGAAGGCGGTGGCCGACTTCGAGAATCCCCAGGACCAGAAGCCCGCGGACGGACGCGAGGTCGCCACGCGGCTGGGCTGCTTCAACTGTCACGGCCCCCAGGGTCGCGGGTCGATGCCGAACCCGAAGTCGTTCAAGGGCTACATCCCCGCCTGGGACGGCCACGACTTCCCGGAGCTGGCCAAGGACGACGCGGAGATCCGCGAGTGGGTGCTCGACGGGCGTCCGCGACGGCTGCAGGAGAACCGGATCGCGCGGTTCTACATGGACCGCCAGGTGATCCAGATGCCCGCCTATCGCGGGCACGTCTCGCCCGCGGACGTCGACCAGCTGGTCGAGTACGTGCACTGGGTGCGCGCGCACCCGTACTGACGCTCAACCCTCCGCGCCCAGCAGCTCCCGGATCGCCGCCCCCAGCTCGATCGCCCTCGATTTCTGGATGTTGTGCCCACCCTGGTCGAAGGCGAGGACGCGAGCGGCCGGCAGCGCCGCCGCCAGCTCTTCCGCGATCTCCGTCTCGATCATGTGATCGTCCCTCGCGTAGGCGACCATGGATGGAGGCAACGGCCGTCGCACGGAGGCGCGCAGCAGCTCGAAGTCCGCGGCCGAGAAGGCGCGGAAGTGCAGGGCGAACTCCCCGCGCGTCTTCTCGTCCACGCCCGGGAAGCGCCGCCGGCGGTACTGGGCGCGCATCCACGGCAAGAGCAGCGCGGACAGGCCGGGCACTTCCAGGCCGCGGCTCATCCAGGCGAAGAGGCGCGGCGGGGCGCCCAGCCCGCGGTGCAGGCGCAGGGCGAGGCTGGCGATCAGGACCAGGCGACGCACGCGTGTCTGGTGGTCGGCGGCGAGCACGAGAGCGGTGCCGCCGCCCATCGAGTGCCCCGCCACCGCGAACTGCTCGAGGCCCAGGGCATCGGCCAGGGCGAGCACCACGCGGGCGCGGCCGCGGAGGGTGGCCACCGCATCCGCGACCGCCGCGCTCCCTCCGAAGCCGGGCAGGTCGACGCGGACGACCCGCACGGCGGGGGTGAGCTGGGGGGCGAGGTAGCGGAAGTCCCGCCCCGTTCCCGGGATGCCGTGCACGGCGATCAGCGCGGGCGCGCCGAGCGGACCCTCGTCGGTGTAGGTGAGGACGCCGTGGGCCAGCTCCAGCCGGCGGGGCTCGGGATCGGAGACGGGAAGGGACGGAGCGTCCCCCGTCACCGCTTCGGCTTGAGGGACGCCATCAGGTCCTTGGCCGCGGCGCGGTCGAGGTGCACGAAGCCCGCGAACTGCTGGCCGGAGAAGAGGGCCTCGGCGCCGTCGATGGTGACGAGGTCGCCCGTCTGGTAGGGGCTGGCGTCGCTCATCAGGTAGGCGACCAGGTTCGAAAGCTCCCAGTGCTCGCCGAACCGGCGCGAGGGGATGCGGCGCCGCGCCTGCTTCTCCATCTCCGAGCCCGGCATCAGCCGGCTGAAGGCGCCCTCGGTGGGGAACGGCCCGGGCGCGACCGCGTTGAGGCGGATGCCGTAGGCCGCCCACTCCACGGCCAGCGACCGCGTCATGGCCAGCACGCCCGCCTTGGCCACCGCGGACGGCAGCACGAACGCGGATCCCGTCTCCGCGTAGCTGGTCACGATCGACAGCATCTCGCCCGGGGCCTGGCGCGCGATCAGCCGCCGTCCGACCTCGCGGGTGCAGTGGAAGCTGCCGTACAGGACGATCTGCACGACCGAGTTGAAGGCGTTCGCGGAGAGATCCTCCGAGGGGGCGAGGAAGTTCCCGGCCGCGTTGTTGACCAGCTGGTTCACGGGACCGAGCTCCGCCTCCAGCGCGTCGATCGCGCGCGCGACCGCCTCCGGCTCGCGGATGTCCGCGGAAGCGAAGGCGGCCTGCCCGCCGGCGGCGCGGATCGCGCCCACCGTCTCCTCGAGCGGGGGTGGGCGGCGGCCGACGATGCCGACCCTGGCCCCGAGAGAGGCCAGGCGCAGGGCCATCGACCGGCCCAGGCCGGTGCCGCCGCCCGTGATCACGGTCGTCTTGCCGGCCAGCAGGTCCTTGCGGAAAGGCTCGAAAGGCTCCATCACGTTCCTCCGGTCAGATGCGCGCCTTGAGGCCGCGCGCGGCCAGGGCCGCCTGCGCGGTCGCCCGATGGTCGCCCTGCAGCTCGACCACCCCGTCCTTCACCGTGCCGCCGGTGCCGCAGGCGGACTTGAGCGCCTTCGCGACCGACGCGAGCTCCTCGTCGCGGCCGACCAGGCCCAGCACGAGCGTCACCACCCGGCCCCCCGGCCGCGTCTCCAGCCGCAGCCGGATGCCCTTGCCGCCGGAGGCGCGGGCGAGCGAGACGGCGGTCGCGCGCGGCGCGGACCCCGGAAGGCGAGGGGTCTCGCCGCCCGTCGAGTAGACGAGCCGTGTGGCGGCGTCGTCCGCCCCCTTTTCCCGCTTGCGCATGCTCGATCCTTCTAGCACGGCTCGGGGCCGCGGCGAACGGCTCCGGTGCCCCGTGATATATAATTCGCTGTTCGGCGAGCGCGGGGCCGGAGAGCCTCGCAGGAAGCGAGCGGATCCTATGGCCAATAGAGGACGAGCCACTTTCGCGAAGCGGCAGAAGGAGATCGCGCGGCAGGAGCGCGCCCGTGAGAAGGCGGCCAAGCGCGTCGAGCGCAAGGAGACGAAGGTCAAGCCCGACCGCCTGGCCTCGGACGATCCGGACATCGCCGGGATCGTGCCCGGGCCCCAGCCCCTCCCCTACGACCTCCTCGACGAAGAGGAGCAGCCGAAGTAGCCTCTCCGGCTCACCGGGTCAAGACCTCCACGCCGTCCGTCCCCAGGTAGAGCGTATGTTCCGCCTGCGCGACCTTCCGCTGCTTGGACTCCACCAGCGGCGGGTAGACGCCCAGCTGCCCGGCCGCGCGCAGGGCGCGTAGCGTCTCTTCCACCGCCTCCCGCGGGAATCCCGCGAGCTGTCGCCGCGCGAAGGGGAGGCCGTTGAAGCCGCGGATGGCCGCCACCACCCCCGGCTCTCCGTGAGCGCCCGGGGAGCGCCGCGGGTCGAGACGGAACACCTCGGCCGGTCCGCGCTCGAGGACCTCGCCCTCGCCGTCGGTGGCGAAGGGCTCGACCGCCACCACCGCGTCCGGCTGGAGGTGGTCGCCGCTGGCGTCCACGGCGTTCGGGATGGCGGGCGGGCAGTGCACGGTCCAGCGCGAGACGCCGTGGCCGCACAGGTGCTGCATGGGCCGCATCCCGTACTTGCGGAGGGTCAGCTCGATGGCCTGGGAGACGCGGCGGACGGCCACTCCCGGTCCCGCGGTCGCGATCGCGGATTCCAGGGCCGCCCGCGCCGCCTCGACGAACGGGCGGTTCTCGGCGCGGTCGCCGACGTTGACGGTGAGGGCGGTGTCCACCACCCAGCCGTCCACGTGGACGCCGAGGTCGAGCTTGGCCAGATCCCCCTCCACGTAGACCGTCGCGTCCTCCGGGGAGGCGCAGTAGTGGGCGGCCACCTCGTTGCGTGACGACTGGACGGGGAAGGCGAGCCCGCCTCCGCGCCGGGTGATCTCGTGCTCGACGGTCTCGCAGACCTCGCGCAGGGCGGCCCCGGGCACGATCAGCCGCGCTCCCGCCTCGCGCGCCGCCGAAGCGATGCGTCCCGCGTCCCGCAGATTCTCGAGGACTCCCGGCGACAGGCTCAAGCCCCTAGGGTAGCAGGCTCAGCCATCCTTCTTCATGGTGGCCATGATCTCCGCGATCTGGGTCTCCGCGGAGCCGGTGAGAAGCAGGCAGGTTCCCGCACCGCGGTGCCCGCCTCCGCCGTACAGCGCCATGAGCTCTCCGACGTTGGTGCGGCTCGTCCGGTTGAAGATGGAATGGCCGGCCGCGGCCGCCACGTGCTCGCGGCTGGGCCCCCAGTGCACGCGCAGGGAGATGTTGGCGGCCGGGAAGAGCGTGTAGACCAGGAAGCGGTTGCCGATGGGCAGCGGGCTCTCGTTGCGGAAGTCGGTGAACACCACGTTGCCGTCGAGGCGGGAGCAGGCCCTGGTGCGCTCGCGGAAGGCGGAGTCCTGCGCGCGGATGCGCTCGATCCGCTCCTTCACCTCCGGCTGGCCCATCACCTCGTCGATCCCGGCCGTCTTGAGCCAGCCCACCATCTTGCGGAAATAGCTCTGGTAGTCGCCGAGGCCGGTGCGCGGGTCGAGGGTATAGCCGAGCAGGATGTAGTCCTTCGGCTCGAGCACGTCGTCGACGGTGAGCTGCGCGGAGTCGAGGCGGTCCGTCTCCGCCAGCAGACGCTCGTAGCGCTGGAGGTCGGCGCGGCGGGGAAGGTAGTACTCGTAGACCATGCGGGCGGCGCTGGGGGCGAGCCCGTATCGGCCGTCGAAGTGGGCGGGCGGCCGCTCGTTGCTCTGCGTGAGCAGGTGATGGTCGAACCACTTGCCCACGCCGGTCTGGTAGGGCAGGTTCGCGATGATGTCGTCCTCGGTGATGTGCAGGCGCTTGTCCGTGATGTCCTGCGGATGGACGAGCACGATCTCTTCGACGTCCTCGCAACTGGTGATGAGGACGGCGCAGGTGAGCCCGTCCAGATCCCCTCGCGTAACCAGGCGCATGGGAGCCTCCGAAACGGGAGATCGTACGTCTGCCGCGTGGTCTTCTTCAATCTCAGGGGGGGCACTCGCGCCGACAGCGGTTGGCGCTTCGCGGCCCCCCCTGAAACCCCCCACCGCGGCGCCGCCCGCTGCGCGGGCGCCGCGCTCCCAGATTTCGCTTTGCGCCAACAAAAAACGCCCGGAACCTTGCGGTCCCGGGCGCCTGGATCGTTGGATCCGTGGTCGAGGCGGTTAGATCTTCGTGACGTTCGCCGCGCGCGGCCCCTTCGGGCTGTCCACGACCTCGAAACGCACACGGTCACCCTCGTTGAGGGTGCGGAACCCCTCAGCCCGGATCTCCGAGTGATGCACGAAGACGTCCGGCCCGCCCTCGCGGGAGAGGAAACCGAAACCCTTCGCCTCGTTGAACCACTTCACCGTACCTTCGATCATTACGCGCAGGCCTCCTTAGCCTTGCCTAGCGCCACGTCACCTGCGCGCCCACGACCAGACGCGAACCACCGTGGTCCGAGCCCTTCGGATCGCCAGTGCACTTGGCCACTAGTGCGAGTGCGACACTACCAATCCGGATTTCCGCTGTCAAGAAGGTTAGGGCAACCGATCCTGGCACTTGCGTTGAATACCGCGACTCAATCGACACCTTTGATGGATGCGATCGGAGACAGCCGGACCTCGACTTCGGCCAGCCCGGCCCCCGTCACGGCCCGTATGACCTCCTCCGCCGGCTTGTAGCAGTCCGGGGACTCGTCGATCGGGACCCGCCCGCCGGCGTTGACCATCACCCCGAGGTCGCGCATTTGGCGATCCGCCTGGGCCTGGGTGATCTCGCGCCGCGCCCCCATCCGCGACTTGCGGCGGCCGGCCCCGTGGTTGACCGAGTAGAGCGCCTTCGCGGCGCCGGGGAGCGGCCGCAGCACGTACGAGAAGTCTCCCATCGAGCCCGGGATGATCACGGGGTGCCCGGTGGCCTCCCATCGGGTGCCCGCGAGCATCGGGTGGCCGGCGGGCAGGGCGCGGGTCGCGCCCTTGCGGTGGACCCACACCGGGCGGTCGAACAGGTCGGGGTGGCGCTCCTCCTGGACGAGGTTGTGGCTGATCTCGTAGACGAGCTCGGGCGGGGAGCCGAAGGTCTCCGCGAACGCGCCCGCCACGGCCTGGCCGATCATCAACCGGTTCACGATGGCGAAGTTCCCGCCCGCGGCCACCGCGTTGCGGTACGACCGCCAATGGGGAGAGCGCGGGGTGAAGTACCCGAGGTCCATCTGGCCGCGCTTCAGGCCCAGCTCCTCCATGGCCCGCTCGAAGAAGTAGGTGGCCAGGCCGTGCCCGAACCCGCGCGAGCCGGTGTGGAACATCACCCACAGGCGCGCGCCGTCGTGCTGCAGCTCGATGAAGTGGTTGCCGCCCCCGAGGCTGCCGAGCTGCGCCTGCCCGCGCCAGGCGCGGGAGTCCTTCGGGATGTCCCAGTCCTCGTCGACGGGGATGCGGTCCCGCTCCGCGGTGCCGCGGCGGGCGCCCATCGCTTCCGCCCCTCCCCGCACGATCTCCTGGAAGCGCTCGCTCGAGACCGGCTGACCCTTGGCGCCGGCCCCCAGGCCGACGCGCTGCATCACGCGGCGCGAGAAGTCCTTCACCCGCTCGGAAGTGGCCTCCTCGCGCGCGACTCCCGAACGGAGGGCGGCGATGCCGCAGCCGATGTCGTATCCGACCGGGCCCATGGCCAGCGTGCCCTCGGTCGCCATCACGCATCCCACGGGCACGCCGTAGCCGTGGTGCGCGTCGGGAGTCAGCACGACGTCGAGGACGCCGGGGAAGCTGCGCGCGTTCTCGATCTGGAGGCCGAGGGCCTCTTCGGCCTCCGCGAGCAGCCCCTCCGTCATGAAGACCCGCACTTCCCCGTGCGAGGTGCCCAGCCGGTAGAAGCCGCCCGGGTCCCGGCGCAGGGACTGCTTCCACGACATCAGCTCACCCCCACCCGAGCGAGGCCGGCCCTCAGGCCGGGGGCGACGGCGCGCGCTCGGGCAGGGCGGCGCCCATGAGCCACCCCAGCAGGGCGGCCAGCCCGTTCGCGATCGGCCCCTCGACCAGCTCCAGCAGCCGCCGGACGAGCGCCTCGCTCATCGGCAGCTCGCCGGTCGAGCGGAGAACGCTCGGATGGTTGAAGAAGGTGTGGAGGTCGAGCGCGTAGGAGACGGCGGTGGAGACGAAGATGACGACCTGCGCGGCGAGGCCGAAGGTCATGCCCAGCATCACCGCCTGGAGGAGCGTGAATCCGCGCCAGCGGCGGCAGAAGGCGGCGAAGTAGCACGAGGACAGCAGGGTCAGGACCACGATGCTGAAGACGTGGTGCCCCCGCGCGTAGTCGACGTGGCCGAGGCTCTGCGCCCAGCGGCCGGCCGTGAACACGGCCAGGAGCAGGAAGTAGAAGCGCGCCACGCGAAGGTTCTCTCTCACCGGCCTTCATTGTCATGGCGGGCGGACCAGTCGGCAACCCTCTGGAGGCGGTCGAGCACGTGGCGCGGCTCCTCGAGGGCGGAGATCAGGACCAACCGAGCCCTCCCCCGGTACCCGTGACCATCGACCGCGCGAAGTCCTCGAGGTCGCGCCGCGCGGCCGCGGCCGGCGGCCCCTCCAGCCCGCACACGTGCACCGCGCGGACGGCGGCGGGAAGGGCGTCCGCGCGCACCGCCTCCGCCGCCCGCGCGCGGGTGAGCGTGCGCGCGTAGTCCTCGAGGGCCACCTCCGCCCCCTCGTCGAGGGGAACCGGAGGCTCGAACGCGACCTCATGACAGCCCTCTTCGGGGCGCGCGCGGGACATCGTTTGGCAGCGCTCTGGCGCCGGGCCGAGCGGGCGGATTCTACCGCGGGGCGCGCGGCGGCCGCGTTTGACCGCCCGCAGAGGCGGCGCTACAGTGAATCCCTTTCGGTTCGCCTAGGATGCAGACGCGTCAGCCGGCGCCCACGTATTTCGGGCGGTACCAGGTCCTCGAGGAGCTGGGCTCGGGGGCGATGGGCGTCGTCTATCTCTGCGTGGATCCTCGGCTCACCCGGCCGGTCGCGGTGAAGGTGATCCGCGAGTCCGAGCACATGACGCCGGCCGAGAAGGACCAGTTCCAGGGCCGCTTCCGCAACGAGGCGGAGGCGGCGGGGCGGCTCAACCACCCCGGCATCGTCCAGATCTACGACATCGGCCCCTCGTACCTGGTCATGGAGTACCTGGACGGCAAGTCGCTGGCCGCGCTGCTCAAGGCCCGCCAGGTCTTCACCGTCCAGGAGGTCTGCTCGATCATCCTGCAGGTCTCGGACGCGATCGACTACGCGCACAAGCACGGCATCATCCACCGCGACGTCAAGCCCGCCAACATCATGATGATGGACGACGGCGGGGTGAAGGTCATGGACTTCGGAGTGGCCCGGCTGGAGTCGTCCACCCTCACCGTGGCCGGCACCGTGGTGGGGTCGGTGCGGTACATGGCGCCCGAGCAGATGATGGGCGAGAAGGTGGACGGGCGGGCCGACGTCTTCTCGCTGGGGGCGGTGGCCTACGAGATGCTCACCGGGCGCGCGCCCTTCCCCGGCAAGACGATCACCGAGGTCGTCAGCCAGGTCGTCCACGGTTCCTACGTGCCGCCCCGCCAGGCCGACGAGCGGCTCCCGGAGGAGCTCAACGAGGTCTTCGGGGGGGCCTTCGCGGTGAACCCGCTCGACCGCTACGCCTCCGCGATGGACTTCGCGCGCGACCTCTACGCGGCGTCCGGGCCCGTGCTGGACCTCCACGTCGGTCAGGAGCCGGCGGCGCCCACCCTCGTCCCCACGGGCACGACCGTCATGCCGCCCGACGCGACCGCGCACTCCTCGGCCCCCACCGTGCGCATGCGCCCGGCTCCCCTCGACGGCCCCGCCAGCCGCGAGGGCGTGTTGCTCGTCGACAGCGAGCCCGCGGGGGCGCAGGTCTACCTCGACGGCACGCCCGTCGGGACCACGCCGGTGGATCGGGTGGAGGCGGGCTTCGGCCGTCACGTCCTGCGCATCGAGGCCCCGGGCCGCGACGCGGTGTCCGCGGAGATCGAGGTGAAGCGCGAGCAGCCCCTCAAGGCCTTGAGCTTCACGCTGCCGCTGGCCCGCAAGGCGGCGGAGGCGCTGCGACCGGGACAGTTCGTGGCCTTCGGGCCCGACGTCATCCCCCCCCGGCGCCTGTCGGGAGCGATCCCCGTCTATCCGCCCGCCGCCCTCGAGCGGGGCATGGAGGGCGCGCCGGTCGTCGAGATCTGGATCGACGAGAAGGGCAACGTGATGGACATCGCGATCGTGGAGTCCGCGGGCGCGATGCTGGACGGGGCGGTGCTGGAGGCGGTGGCGGCCTGGAAGTTCAGGCCCGCGAGCGTGAACGGCACGCCGGTGTCGATGCGGATGACGCTCCAGCACCTCTTCCGGCGCTGACCGGGCGCAGCCGCCCGGCCCTCAGTGCGGGAGACCGCCCGGCCCCAGCCGCCCGGCGCACAGCAAGAGCTACTTGCGCTTGGCGTACCAGTCCACTTCCATCTGCGTGAATTGCACCCACTTCTCCGGCACTTCCTCCGCGGGGAAGATGGCCTGGACCGGGCACACCGGCACGCACGCGCCGCAGTCGATGCAGGTCTCCGGATCGATGTAGAGCTTGGTCTCCGCCTCGAACTCCGCCTCGTCCTTCTTCGGGTGGATGCAGTCGACGGGGCACACTTCCACGCAAGCCGTGTCCTTGGTATTGACGCACGGCTCCGCGATCACGTAGGTCATGGACGGCTCCTCCTTGGCGATCTTCCTCCCGGGCCTCACCGGGAGAGCGGGATCGTATCCCAAAAACAAGCGGGGGGGCTACTGCGTGAGCTCCTTGAAGAGGCTCAGGAGCCGCCCGTCGGTGCCCTTGACGGCGAGGCCGGCGCGGACCTGCTCGAGCGCGCCCTCGCGGTCGCCGCGGCGCATGGCCTCGCGCGCCTGCTTGAGCCGCGACTCCACCACCTGGTCGGCCTCGATGTCCTCGACCAGCGTCTTGGCCTCGGCGTTCCCGGGCTCGCGGCGCAGGACGGCCTTGGCCTCGGCGAGGGCGGCAGCGTAGTGTCCCTTCTCGTAGAGGTCGCTTGCGCGGTCCAGCCTCGCGCCGGCGGCGGGGGGCTCGGGGGCGGTGGGTTCGACGGGTGAGGCGCTCGGCTCGAGCGGGCTGGCCGCGGCCACCCGCGGCGAGGAGACGGGCGAGGGCACAGGCGGGGGCGGCGATGCCGCGACTCGTGACGACGGCGCCGGGCCCGGGCTGCGCGGGGAGGGGAGGCCCGACGTCCCGAGCCGCCCCCTCCCCGAGACGAGCGCATCGCCGCTCGGGAGGGGTGACGGCGGCGAAGGCTCCCCGCCGGTAGTCCCCGGCCCCGGCGAGCGGAAGAGCATCGCCACCAGCGCGGCCGCCACCGCGATGAGCACGATGGTGCCGGCCACGGCCGGCGCCATCCAGGACGGACGACGTCGCGCCGCGCCCCGCGGCAGCGGTTCCGCCACGTACGCGGTCTCGGGTGGCGGCGACGTCGGGGTCGCGGACGGGGCCGGGGTGGCGAGGGCCGGCCGGGCGTGGGTCGCGGTGGGCGGAGGCTCGTCGGCGCGCTCGGGCGGGATGGTGGCCCGGGCCGAGGAGGCCAGCCGCATGAGACCGAGGTCGGAGGCGGCCGCCCCGTCGATGGAGCCGCCGAGGTCCTGGAGGGCGAGGGCGAGGTCGGCGGCCATCGCGGCCGCGCTGGGATAGCGCCGGTCGGGGTCCTTGAACAGCGCGCGCCCGAGCGTGGCGCGCAGCCGGTCCCACTTCGCGCCGCGCGGGATGAGGGCCAGGTCCACGTCCTCGTGCGCGATCTTGTAGAGCAGCGCGACCACGGAGTCGCCCTGGTAGGCCTTCTCTCCCGTCACCAGCTCGTAGAGGATGAGCCCGGCGGAGAAGAGGTCGCTCCGCCCGTCCGTCGGCCGCGCCTGGACCTGCTCCGGCGACATGTAGTTCGGCGTGCCCACGATCAGGCTGCTGGTGGCGGTGCCGCCGCTCAGGCGGGCCACGCCGAAATCCATGATCTTGGCCGGCCGGCCGCGGGGGAGGAACAGGTTCGACGGCTTCACGTCGCGGTGGACGATCCCGCTCTCGTGGGCGTGGCCGAGGCCGGCCAGGAGCTGCAGCACGATGGGCAGGGTCACGCGGGGGTTGGGCCGCAGGCCCCCCGCGATCGCCCGCTGGAGGTCCACGCCCTCGAGCAGCTCCATGGCGATGAACGGGGAGCCGAGGTGATCGCCCAGCTCGTAGACCGTGATGATGTTCGGGTGCTGGAGGCGGGCCACCGCGCGCGCCTCGCGCAGGAAGCGCTCCCTGTCCTCGGCGCTGGCCGCGGCCGCCCGCATGACCTTGAGGGCCACGTCGCGGTCGAGGGACTCGTCGCGCCCGCGGAAGACCACGCCCATGGCGCCTTCGCCGACGAGGTCCAGGACACGGAAGCGGCCGATCTGCGGCGGCGTCTCCATCGGCGGCCGATGATACGCCGTTGTTGACACCTCCGCGTGCCCGCGCATAGGCTCGCGGGCCCGAGCGCGCGGATGCGAGCGGTCGTCCAGAGAGTGGCGGAGGCGGCGGTGACGGTGGCGGGCGAGCGTGTGGCCGCCATCGGGCCCGGGCTCCTCGTCCTGCTCGGCGTCGGACGCGAGGACAAGGAAGACGACGCGGACTACCTGGCGGACAAGGTCCTCAACCTCCGCATCTTCGAGGACGAGGCGGGCCAGATGAACCGCTCGGTGCTGGACACGAGCGGCGCCCTCCTCGTCGTCTCGCAGTTCACCCTCTACGGCGACGTGCGGCGCGGCCGGCGGCCGGGGTTCTCCGCGGCCGCCCTTCCCGAGGAGGCCAACCGGCTCTACCGGTACTTCGTGGGCCGGGTGGCCCAGAGCGGCCTGGAGGTCCGGGAGGGCGTCTTCCGGGCCATGATGGACGTCAGCCTCGTGAATCGGGGGCCGGTCACCCTCCTGCTCGACAGCGCGCGGACCTTCTGACTAGAGTGCGGGCATGTCCAGAACGAACGTGTCGAGCGGGACGCCCTGGGAGCCGGTGGTCGGGTACTCGCGCGCGGTGCGCGTCGGCGACGTCGTCCACGTGTCGGGGACGACGGCCACGGACGAGAGCGGCCGCGTGGTCGGCCCCGGCGACATGGCCGCGCAGGCGGAGCAGACGATGCGTAACGTGGAGCGGGCGCTGGCGAAAGCGGGCGCGACCCTGGCCGACGTCGTGCGCACCCGCATGTACGTCACCGACATCGCGCGCTGGGAGGAGGCCGGCCGCGTGCACGGCCGGTTCTTCGGCGCCATCCGTCCCGCCACGAGCATGGTCGAGGTGAGCCGGCTCATCGACCCCGCCATGCTCGTCGAGATCGAGGCGGAGGCGATCGTGGGGTCGGGAGGGGAGTGAGGGCGGGCCGGCGGCCGGCCCCGGACGGTTACCGCACGGTGTAACCGGGCGCACATCGCCCCCGCACAGGTCCCTGTAGGCTCCTGTGCCAGTAGGGCCGACGGTCCGAGGCGCTCGAGCGGGCCGGAGAGGCGTCCTCGGAGCCGTTCCCCACGGGAGCCGTTTCGATGTCCCTCAAGATCCTCTGTGCCGGGTGCTCGTCGGAAGAGCGCAGCGCGGTCGAGGCCGGTGTGCGCGCGGGCCTGGGCGAACGGACCCGCCGTGATCCCTGGACCGTTTCCCTCGTGAAGTTCGGCACCGGCTGGTCGGTGACCGTCGACGGCCCGACGGTGAGCGGCCACCGCGCGAGCTTCATGGTGCCCGGCCCCGCGGGGCCGGACGTGCTCGCCGACGCCGTGCGCTCGGCGGCCGACCCGAGCGCGGCGCCCGCTCGCCCGGCGGCCGGGCCGGCCCGAGGGACGGTGGCCCCGGCCAGCCCCGAAGGACGGCGCGACACGCATCAGTGCGCCGTCTGCGGCGGCCAGTACGCGCTCGTCTACGAATCGGAGCCGGACGAGCCGATGGAAGACGCCCCCGTGGCCTGCCCGCACTGCTGGCGCATCGGCCACGTGCAGGTCTCGCGCTCGGCCAGCATCGGCCGCGACTACCGCGCGGACAAGCTCTAGCCCGACCTAGCCCTTCCGGCCGACCATGTCCTCCGGCCGGACCCACTGGTCGAACTGCTCGCCCGTCACCAGGCCCAGCTCGATCGCGGTCTCGCGCAGGGTCTGGCCTTTCTTGTGCGCGGTCTTGGCGATCTTGGCCGCGTTGTCGTAGCCGATCTTCGGGTTCAAGGCCGTCACCAGCATCAGCGACTTCCTCAGGTTCTCGTCGATGCGCTCGCGGTTGACCTCGATGCCCTCCGCGCAGTTCTCGCGGAAGCTCTGGCCGCCGTCGGCGAGGAGGCGCGCGCTCATCAGGAAGCAGTGGATGACCAGCGGCTTGTAGACGTTGAGCTCGAAGTTGCCGTTCATCCCGCCGATGTTGACGGCCACGTCGTTGCCCATCACCTGCGCGCACCCCATGGTCAGGGCCTCGGACTGCGTGGGGTTCACCTTGCCCGGCATGATCGAGCTGCCCGGCTCGTTCTCGGGGATGCTGATCTCCCCGATGCCGGCGCGGGGCCCGGAGGCCAGCCAGCGGACGTCGTTGGCGATCTTGGTGAGTGACGCGGCCAGCGTCTTGAAGACGCCGTGCGCGTTCACCAGCGCGTCGTGCGAGGCCAGGGCCTCGAACTTGTTGGGCGCGGTCACGAAGGGAAGGCCGGTCAGCTCCGCGAGCTTGGCCGCCACCCGCACTGCGAACTCGGGGTGCGCGTTGAGCCCGGTGCCCACCGCGGTGCCGCCCAGGGCCAGCTCGCACACGTGGGGCAGGGCGGCCGCGAGGTGGTCGAGGCCGTGGTCGAGCTGGGACACGTAGCCGGAGAACTCCTGGCCGAGGGTGAGGGGAGTGGCGTCCTGGAGGTGGGTGCGGCCGATCTTCACGACGTCCCGGAACTCCTGCGACTTGCGCTGCAGGGTGTCGCGCAGGGCCTGGACGGAAGGGCCGACACGGGTGCGCATGGCGTCCACCGCGGCCACGTGCATGGCGGTGGGGAAGACGTCGTTGGAGGACTGGCCCTTGTTGACGTCGTCGTTGGGATGCACGAGCCGCTCCTCGCCGCGCGCGCCGCCCAGGATCTCGCTCGCGCGGTTGGCCAGCACCTCGTTCATGTTCATGTTGCTCTGCGTCCCGCTCCCGGTCTGCCAGATGACCAGGGGGAACTCGGCGTCGTGCCGGCCGGCCAGGACCTCGTCCGCCGCGGCCACGATCGCCCCTCCCTTCTTCGCGTCGAGCACGCCGAGGTCCATGTTGACCAGGGCGGCCGCCTTCTTGACCTGGGCGAGGGCGCGGATCAGGTCGGGGGGCATGCGCTCACCCGAGATCTTGAAGTGCTGGAGCGAGCGCTGGGTCTGCGCGCCCCAGAGGCGGTCGGCGGGGACCTCGATCGGCCCGAACGTGTCCTTCTCGACGCGAGTGTTCATGGCGTCTCCTGCTTCTTGAGCACCACCGCCGGCACCCCCTTCTCGCGCACGAGCTGGTTGAAGGCGGCGAGGTCCGTGTCCAGGACCTGCCGCAGCCTGGCCAGCTCGGCGTCGATGCGGGAGGCGACCTCGTCGTACACCGCGTACGACGAGGCGGTCGGCGGTCCGTCCGCGCTCGCCACCACGCCCGCCAGCGCGGAGAGCTTGTTGTTGAGGCGGATGGGATAGTTCAGGGGGTCCTGGTTGCTCTGGTTCTTCGTCTGGTAGAGCGCCTCTTCGACCGCGGTCAGGCTCTTGGTGAGCGCTTCCGCCGCCTGGCCGATCGCCTCGTCGCCCCCCGCCTGCTTCGCGTGGTCCGAAACCACCTTGACCTGGTCGCGCGCCTCGCGGATCCGCACGATCGCGTCGTGGGTCTCCGTCAGCTTGTTGCGGATCTTCAGGAGCAGGTCGTACTGCTTCTGGTAGTCCTCGGCCGTCGTCTTCAGGCGGGGGTCGCCGGCGAGCGTCAGGGGCTCGGTCATCGTCTTGCCGGCCGCGGTCAGGCGGACCTGGTAGGCGCCCGGGGCCACCCGCGGCCCGCGCGTCCCGCCCGCCCAGAGGATCAGGCCCTTGAACTTGCTCGCGTCCGGCGAGCGCAGATCCCAGACGAAGCGATTGAGCCCGGCCTTGGCCGGCAGCTTCGTCATGCCGGGGCCCGGGCCGCCGCCCTCGTCGTCGCCCTCCGAGGGCGGGCCGCCCTCGTCCTTCTTCTCGTCCTTGTTCGTGAAGCGCCGGACCACGTGATCGCCGGAGTCGAGGACCTCGAGGGCGATCTCCTCCTTGTCCTTCGGCTCCGCGCGCAGCGAGTAATAGATGATGGCGCCCGCGGGCGGGTTCTGGCCGGTGCCGGGCGGCCCTTCCGGCGTGAGGTAGCGCGAGGCGGCCCGCGGCCGGAACAGGTGCGCGTCCTCGCCGGCGAGCCCGGCCGCCATCTGCCGCAGGGGCGAGACGTCGTCGAGGATCCAGAAGCTGCGCCCCTGGGTGGCGGCCACGAGGTCGTCGCCGTGGACGACGAGGTCCGTCACGGGCACCACCGGCAGCTCGCCCTCGTGCGTCGCGGCCGCGGTCAGCGTCTCGACCGCGGAGGCGGTGGCGGTCTCGGGCGCGGTGCCGGCGGGGGCGGGGAGCGAGCCCTCCGGCCGGGTGGCCGCCGTGCGCGCGGGCGGCCGCGAGGAGGCGGGTGGGGCGGGTGAGGCGGCTGTGGCCGGCGCGGGGGCGCCGGGATAGGCCACCCGAAGGGGCTGCCAGCGTCCGCCGTCGTCGAAGGAGACGAACACGCCCGTCTCCGTGCCCGCGTAGAGCAGCCCGCGCTTCACGGTGTCCTCGCGCACCACGCGCACGAACGCGTTGTCGGGCAGGCCCCCGGTGATGCGGCGCCAGGTCTGCCCGTAGTCGTTGGTGACCCAGGCGTAGGGGCGGAAGTCGTCGAGCTTGTACTTCGTGGTGGCCAGATAGGCCGTGCCGTCCTGGTGGGGCGAGGGGTCGATCTGGCTGACCAGGCTCCACTCCGGCATCTCGCGCGGGGTCACGTTCGTCCAGGTCTTGCCGTTGTCGCGCGAGACGTGGACGAGCCCGTCGTCCGACCCCGCCCACAGCACGCCCTTCTCCCGCGGGGACTCCGCGAAGGCGAAGACCGTCCCGTAGTACTCGATGCTCGTGTTGTCCTTCGTGATCGGGCCGCCGGAGGGGCCGAGCTTGGAGGCGTCGTGGCGGGTGAGGTCGCCGCTGATGGCCTCCCAGGTCTGCCCCTCGTCGGTGGTGCGGAACACGTGGTCGCCCCCGGTGTAGAGCACCTTCGGGTCGTGGGGCGAGAGGACGATGGGGAACGTCCACTGGAAGCGGTACTTCATGCCTTCCGCCCCCCAGCCCATCGGGTTCTCGGGCCAGACGGAGACGTCGCGCTCCTGGCCGGTGCGGTGGTCGTAGCGGGTGATCTGCCCGCCGTAGCACCCGGCGTACACGATGTCGGGATCGGCGGGGTTGGTGGCCACGTAGCCGCTCTCGCAGCCGCCCACCGGATACCACTGCGTGCGGTCGATCCCGCCCTCGTTGCTGGCGCTGGCGATGGCCACCGTCGTGTTGTCCTGCTGCGCGCCGTAGACGAAGTAGGGGAAGCGGCCGTCGGTGACGACGTGGTACATCTGCGCCGTGGGCTGGTTGTCCTGGCGCGACCAGCTCCGCCCGCCGTCGAAGCTCACGTTCGCCCCCCCGTCGTTGCTCTCGATCATGCGCAGGGGGTCGTCGGGGGCGATCCAGAGGTCGTGGTTGTCGCCGTGGGGGACGCGGATGGGCGTGAAGGTCCGGCCGCCGTCCTGCGAGCGGTAGAAGCCGGTGTTGAGGACGTACAGGGAGTCCGCGTTCTTCGGGTCGGCGAAGATGTGGGTGTAGTACCAGGCCCGCTGCCGGAGCCGCCGCTCGTTGTTCGTGCGCTTCCAGGTCGCCCCCCCGTCGTCGCTGCGGTAGACGCCTCCGTCCTCGGCCTCGATGAGCGCCCACACCCGGCTGGGGTTGGCGGGGGAGACGGTGACGCCGGCCCGTCCCCAGGGGCCCTTGGGCAGCCCCTCGCCCGCGATCTTCTTCCAGGTGTCGCCGCCGTCCGTGCTCTTGTAGAGCGCGGAGCCCGGACCGCCGCTCTCGAAGCTCCAGGGCGTGCGCACCACCTGCCAGAAGGCGGCGTAGAGGACGCGCGGGTTGCCGGGGTCCATGTCGAGGTCGATGGCTCCCGTCTTGTCGTCCACGAACAGGACCTTGCGCCAGGTGTGCCCGCCGTCCTTCGATCGGAAGACGCCCCGCTCGGCGCTGGGACCGAAGGCGTGCCCGAGGGCGGCCACGTAGACGAGGTCGGGATCGTGCGGGTGGACGCGCACGCGCCCGATCTGCCTGGTGTCGCGCAGGCCGACGCTGGTCCAGGTGCGCCCCGCGTCGGTGGACTTGTACACGCCGTCACCGTGGGAGAGGTTGCCGCGGATGCAGCCCTCGCCCATGCCCGCGTAGACGACGTTCGGATCGGACTCCGCCACCGCGACCGCCCCCACCGAGCCCGTGCCGACCTGGCCGTCGGACACGTTGGCCCAGCGGATGCCGCCGTCGCTCGTCTTCCATATCCCGCCGCCGGTGCCCCCGAAATAGTAGACGTAGGGCTGATCGCGCACTCCCGCCACCGCCACCGAGCGGCCGCCGCGGTAGGGGCCGATCGACCGCCAGCGCAGGCCGCGCAGCAGGTCGTCGGGGACGGCGGCCGGGCGGCCGTCGGGGGGAGGGGCGGCCGTGCGGGCGGCGGCCACGCTGGCGGCCAGGGTGATGAGGACGAGCGCGAAGCGACGAGCGGCGCGAGCACGCGGCATGTCACCTCCAGGCGGGGCCGGATCTTATATCCTTCGGCCGGCTCCAGGCATGAGCGATTCGGACGAGATCGCACGCTACTACGAGGCCGGGCTGGAGGGCGGCCGGCTGCTGGCGGGCTCCGGGCCCCTGGAGCTGGCGCGGACGCAGGACGTCCTCGCGCGGCATCTGCCGCCGCCGCCCGCCCGCCTCCTGGACGTGGGCGGAGGCACCGGCGTCTACGCGCGCTGGCTGGCCGGGCGCGGTTACGAGGTGCACCTCCTCGACCCGGTGGCGCGACATGTCGAGGAGGCGCGCGCGCACCCCGGTCCGCCCCTGGCCGGCGCCCGCCTCGGGGATGCGCGGGAGCTCCCGGACGGCGACGCCACCGCGGACGCGGTCGTGATGCTGGGCCCGCTCTACCATCTCACCGCCCGCCCCGATCGCGTGCGCGCCCTGGCCGAGGCGCGGCGCGTCCTGCGCCCGGGGGGCAAGGTCGTGGCGGCCGCGATCTCGCGCCATGCGTCGCTGCTCGACGGCCTGGTGCGCGGACTCGTGGACGACCCCGCGTTCGTCGCCATCCTCGATCAGGACCTGCGCGACGGCCAGCACCGCAATCCCACCGCCTGCCTCGACTACTTCACCACGGCGTACTTCCACCAGCCCGCCGAGCTCGTCGCGGAGGCGGCGGAGGCCGGGCTCTCCGCGGACGCGGTCGTGGCCGTCGAAGGGCCGGCCTGGCTCATGCCCGACCTCGAGGCCCGCTGGCGTGACGAGCCCCGGCGCCTCCGGCTCCTCGACCTCCTTCGACGGCTCGAGACCGATCCCGCCGTGCTCGCGATGAGTGGGCACCTCCTGCTCGTGGCCCGCGGCTGACGTCTCGGCTGCCCGAAACGGGGCACCGAGTGCCCGAGAAGGTGCACCCACCTTCGAGTCCCACTCCTGGCGCGGTTTCCGTAAGTCAATGAGCCTCCGTGCGAAAGCTCAGTGTCCTCCGCGCCGGGGACGCTGGCAGGGGGGTTGCGTATACGTCATCTACCCTGAAGGAGGGAACACTCTGATGAAGAAGCTGATGCTGGTGCTGGCCGTTGCCGCTCTGCCGATGGTGGCGTTCGCGGACTCGCCGAAGATGCTGTCCGCGAGCCCGGCGCCGGCCGCGAGCCCCTCGGCGAGCCCGAGCCCCGCCGCCACTCCGACGAAGAAGAAGGCGAAGACCGCGAAGAAGCCGGCCGCGCCCAAGCCCAGCCCGTCTCCCGCCGCTCAGTAAGCCGTTTCGAAGTCTCGAGATTCTCCCAGGGCACGCCGATCGGCGTGCCCTTTTTTCGTTAGACCAGGGGGGTAATGAAGTCGGAAGCACCCCCCTGCGCGCTTCGCACTACCCCCCCACCCGCTCGCGCCGGAGTGAATCCGGCGCTCGCTTTCTAGCTCGTCAGGGACTTGACCAGCGCTTCGTGGGCGTAGGGGATCACGACCTCGGCGATCAGCATGCCCTCTCGCCGGATCGTGGCCACGCCGGCCGCGACCGCGGCGCGCACCGCGCCCACGTCCCCCGTGAGCACGACCATGCCCTTGGCCCCGGGCTGGTTCCGGGCCTCGATGAGCGTGACGTCGGCGGCCTTGACCGCAGCGTCGGCCGCGAAGATCGCGGAGGCGACCTCCTTGGTCTCGATGATCCCGACGGCCACGATCGAGGCCACCTTCACCTTCCCCTTGACCGCGGCGGGGAGCTGGGGGTGCGGGTTCTGGATGAGGAACTCGTCCACGACGGTGTTGCCGGCCACGTCCTTGCCCGCGCGCAGGGAGGCCTCGACGTCCGCCACCGCGCCGCCGATGAGCACCAGGTACTTCCCGCGCGGGACGATCGTGGTCATGAGCAGCTCGACCCCCGCGCGCTTCATCATGGCGTCGGTGGCCTCGATGCCCTTTGCGATCGAGGAGGTCTCGAGCAGGGCGACCGCGGGTCCGCGGCTGGAGAAGCCGTTGCCGTTCATGGCGCGAGTATAGTCGCCTGTGTGGTGAGGCCGCACGCGCCATGAGCGAGCGCGAGACGACGCGCGCCCATACCGAGGCCACCCTCGATCCGCGACGGCCCCTGCCCGCGAGCGGAGCCGCCCTCGGCTCCGGCCGGCTCGCCGCCGTCTACGAGATCGGCCGCCAGCTCCTGGAGCAGACGGAGCCGGCGACGGTGCTGCGCACGATCCACGACGCGATCGTCGAGCACCTCCACCCCGACCGCGCCTGCCTGCTCACCCTCGAGGGCGAGGAGTTCCACGCCCGGCTCGCCCACAACCTTCCGTCGGACCGTCCTCCCTCCGAATGGCCCTTGAGCTGGACGGTGATCCGCCACGTGCTGGACGGCGGCCTGGCCGTGCTCGCCTCCGACGTCCGCCAGGACGCGCAGTTCGCGGAGGCGGAGAGCATCCAGCGCTTCCGCATCCGCTCGATCCTCTGCGTCCCCCTCGGCTCGCCCCCGCGCGGCGTGGTCTACCTCGACAACCGGAGCGCGCGGCCGTTCGACCAGGCCGACCTCGAGTTCCTGACCGCGGTGTCGCTCTACGCCTCGCTCGTGCTCGACCGCACGGAGGCGTTCGCGCGCGCCTCCGAGGCCCTGCAGAGCGCGGGCGACCGCCTGGACGCGCTGCAGGCGGAGCTGCTGCGCCACGAGATCGTGGGGGGCGCCCCCGCGCTGCTCAAGGCCTATGACACCGTCCGCCGGTTCGCCCGGAGCGGTGCCCGCGTGCTCCTGCGCGGCGAGACGGGCACGGGCAAGGAGCTGTTCGCCCGCGCCTACGCCGCGAGCAGCCCGCGCGCGGGTGGGCCGTGGGTGCCGGTGACCATCCCCGCGCTCGCCCCCACGCTGGTCGAGTCCGAGCTGTTCGGCCACGTACGCGGCGCCTTCACGGAGGCCGCGCGCGACAAGAAGGGGCGGCTCGAGGTCGCGGACAAGGGCGTCCTCTTCCTGGACGAGGTCGGGGACATCGACCCCGTGGTCCAGACCAAGCTCCTGCGCTTCCTCGACTCGGGCGAGCTGTTCCGGGTGGGCGACACCCAGCCGCGGCGGGTGGACGCCCTGGTCGTCTCCGCCACCAACCGCCCCCTCGAGCGCGACGTCGAGCAGGGACGCTTCCGGGCCGACCTCCTCGCGCGCCTCGGCCACGTGGTCCCCATCCCGCCCCTGCGCGAACGGAGCGAGGACGTGCCGCGCCTGGTCGAGCACTTCCTGGCCCGGCACGGCGCGGCCGGCCGCGCCAAGACGTTCACCCCGGAGGCCATGGACGCCCTGCGACGCCATCACTGGCCCTTCAACGTGCGCGAGCTGCAGCAGGTCGTCGAGCGCGCGGTGTGCCTGGTGGACGCCGACCGCGTCGGGCTCGAGGACCTGCCCGACTACCTGCAAGCGCGGGCGAGCGCCGCCGCGACGAGCGACGAGGGCCCGCCGATCCCGCTCAAGAAGGCGATCGAGGAGCTGGAGCGCCGGCACATCGTGCGCGCGCTCGAGCACACCAAGGGCAACAAGCGGCGGGCCATGGAGCTGCTGCAGGTCTCGCCCGAGACCTTCTATCGCCGGCTCGAGGAGTTCGGGCTCCACAAGAAGTCGGAGTAGCCCTTTCGTTCGGCGGCCGAACACCCGTTCGACCGGCGAACGCCTCCACCGTCCTCCCGTCGCGGAAAACCCTGGAAAACGCGGGAAATCCCGGGTCTCGAGCCTGGCACCGGCGTTGCTGAAGAGGTCTCGCGACGGCCGCGCGCGGATGCGCACGACGCGCGACGACGACGCGAGCCGACACGAGGACGCACATGAACGTCACGAGAACGGTCGCGGCGGGCGCGCTCCTGCTTCTGGCCGCCTGCGGGTCGAGCGATTCGGGGACGGAGCCGACGCCGGTCCAGCCGGTGCCAACCGTGTCCGGCACCTATTCCTCCACCATCTGGCTGACGCAGTTCAACCGGACGCGCGACGGGTACGCCGGGTCCTGGAACTGCTCGGGCAGCATGACCCTCGCCCAGGAGCCCGGCTCCGACAAGTTCAGCGGCTTCGCGGTGGTGGGAGCGCCGTGCCCCGCCGTCTCTTTCGACCTCAGCGGGTCCGTCACACCGGGCGGCGCGGTCACCATCGTCACGCGCGGGCCGCAGCCGGGCGCGGGGACCTGCCCGCTGCCGCCGCCTTCGACCTACACCGGCCTCTTCCAGAACAACCTGCTCTCCGCGCGCACGCAGGTGAAGGTGAACTGCCCGGGCGAGCTGGAGGGCGAGTACACGTTCAACCAGATCATCACCGCGCGGAAGTTCAATTGAACCTGGACGCGACCCCGGCCGTGCCGGGCGGCCGGGGTCGATCAGGGGATGTTTACGCGCATCCGGTCGGCGGTGTCGAGCATGAACACGCCGGCGGCGGTGGTGAGGGTCACCGTCCCCGACCACACGTTGAACCGCGGCGCGTCGGTGTCTCCGTTCCCGCAGAGGAGGTAGCTCGTGACCTGGACCGTCACGCTCTGCCGGGCGGGGAGGGACGAGGGCAGGACGGTGCTCTCCTTGTTGCTGGAGAAGCCGAGCTCGGACGCGATGGTGGCGTCCACGATCCGCACCACCGTGCTCGCGGACGTGATGGGGACCGCGCTCCCGGAAGGGTTCGAGGCCTCGATGAGGATCGTAAAGGGCAGGCGGAGGTTCTCGGACCCGTTCGGGCAGTCGAGCACCGGCGTCCCGAAGCGCGTGCCGCTGAACGTGGGGAGGTCGGTCGTGCTCCCTCCGCGAGTGGCCAGGACGATCGCGGTGCCGACGGCGACCGCCGCTCCTCCACCCAGGAGCCACGCCTTGTGCGACGAGCGGCCGGCCGTGGAGGTTCCTGTCCGGCGGGCCGCCTGCTCGCGCGCGGTCTCGAACGCGCGCAGGACCTTGGGCGAGTACCGATCGGCGCCCAGCCGCAGGCTCGGGTCCAGGGCCAGCGCCTCCGAGAAGGCCTGCACGGCCTCCGTCGCGTGGTCGAGCGCGACGTGGGCCACCGCCAGCTGGATGTCCGCCTGCACCAGGAGGCGGACGCGCTGCGGGTCGCCGCGCAGGCGGGCGATCGCCGCCTCCAGCGTCTTCACCGCGCCCTCGAAGTCGCCGTCCTCGACCTGACGCACGCCCATCGCCACGCCGCTCTCGGCGGTGCCCGGCGGCTCCTGGACCGACGCCGTCGCCGGCCCCACCGCGCACGTCGCGGCCAGGACCCAGGGCAGGATGCGCTGCATGCGGCCCACGGTATAGCCAGGGCCCGCGTGGCCGCAAGGACCGTGCGCGAAGGCTCAGCGCCGCCGCACGCCGTCGGTCGAGAAGTCGAGCCGCAGCGTGGTCGTCTCCCCGGGCCGGACCTCCACGCGGCGCGTGTACGGCTGGTAGCCCGGGTGGGTGAGCATGACCGCGTGCGATCCCGGCGGGAGCGTGAACTTGGGTAGCGGCGTGGTGCCCACGGCCCGGCCGTCGACGGTGACGTCGGCCCATGGCGTGACGAGAACGAGCAGCCATCCCTCGACATGCGCAGTTGGAGTCGGAGACGGTGCCGTGCTCGGAGGAATGATGGCCGCTTCCGGGGTGGGCAGGATCGACGGCGCACTCTCCGGCGATGGTCGGGGCGGCGACGGAGGGACGGCCGGGGTGGCCATCACGACCGGCGCCGGGGAAGCACGCATCATCGTCGGCGGCGGACTCTCCGCCACACGCGGGGTGGCCGTGGCCACCGTGAGGGTGTAGGAGCCGGGCGAGGCGGCAGCGGCCGTCGGCGACGGCGCGGCCGTTGACGCGGAAGACGGTGTCGCTGCCGGGAGGGGCACGGCGGTCTGGCGAGGACGCAGCATGACGACGGCCGCGGCCAGCAGGGCGAGACCCGCGATCGCGCTCCCGGCCATCAGCGGCGACACCCGGGCGGAACGCGACACGACGGGCCGGGGGGCGGTGCGCACGACGTCGTTGCCGGAGGCGCCGTCGGGGGCGCCCGCTCCCGTGCGTGCGGCGCGCAGCGCCGTGCCCAGGGCCGCCGCGTCCGGGAACCTGTCCGCGGGGTCCTTCGCGAGCGCCCTCCGCAAGATGGCCACCAGCGCCGGCGGCAGGGCCAGAAGGGGATCGTCGATGGGCGGTGGGGCCTCCACGTGCATCATCAGCGTGGCCACCGGCGTCGCCCCGCGGAACGGCACCCGCCCGGTGAAGGTCTCGAACACCACCACCCCCAGCGAGTAGATGTCGCTGCGGTAGTCGGCGCGGCGTCCGCGCGCCTGCTCGGGGCTCATGTACTCGGGGCTGCCCAGGACGTACCCGGTGGAGGCGCCGTCGGTGCCGACGGAGGCCGCCTTGGCGATCCCGAAGTCCATCACCTTCGCCGTGCCGTCCGCCCCGATCATCACGTTCGCGGACTTGAGGTCGCGGTGCACGATGCCGACCTTGTGGATCGCGGCCAGCCCGTCCGCCACCTGGACGGCCACGTCGTAGGCCTGGTCCGCCGGCAACGGGCCGCCGCGCAGGCGGTCCTTGAGGTTCCCTCCCGGGATCAGCTCCATCGAGATGTACTGCTGCGCGCCGTCCTCGCCGTACTCGTGGATGCGGCAGACGTTCCAGTGGCTGACCTTGCGCGCGAGCTTGATCTCGGAGCGGAAGCGCTCCGCCATCTCCTTGGTCCCCGCCACCTCCGGACGCAGGATCTTGAGCGCGACCTCCTCGTCGAGGACCTCGTCGCGGGCCCGGTAGACCGCGCCCATGCCCCCGCGGCCGAGGGGAGCCAGGATCCGGTAGCGCGACGCGATGAGCGTGCCCTGGGTGACCGCGGAGAGAACCGCGCGACAATGGAAGCAGACCTCGGCCGCGTCGTCGTTCTCGGCCTGGCACGAGGGGCACTTCATCCGCAAGGAGCTTAACCCTTGACCCGTCCGAAGGCCGGCGGTTAGGCTCGGGGCCTCCGCGGCTTCCAGGAGGAAAGGACCCGATCGATGGCCGACAACGTCGCCCTCGCGAAGATGGCTCAGAAGCTGCGCCGCCTCTCCATGGAGTCCACGACGGCGGCGGGATCGGGACATCCGACGAGCTGCATGTCGGCGGCGGAGATCGTGTCCGTCCTCTTCTTCGACGAGATGCGGTGGGATCCCGGTGACCCGAGCGGCCGGATGGCCGACGTCTTCGTCCTGTCCAAGGGGCACGCCGCCCCCATCCTCTGGGCCGTGCTCAGCGAGACGGGGGCGATCCCCGACGACCTCCTCACCCTGCGCCGGCACGACAGCCGCCTCGAGGGCCATCCCACGCCGCTCATCCCCTGGGTGCGGGTCACGACGGGCTCGCTGGGACAGGGCCTCGCCAACGCCGGTGGCATGGCCTGGGCGCGCAAGCTCGACGGCGAGCAGGGCCGCGTCTACGTGCTGATGGGCGACGGCGAGGTGGCGGAGGGCTCGGTCTGGGAGGCGGCGGAGTTCACGGCCTTCCACGGCCTCTCCAACGTCTGCGCGGTCATCGACCTCAACCGGCTCGGCCAGAGCGGGCCGACCATGCACCAACACCACGCGGAGGTCTACGAGCGCCGCCTGCAGGCGTTCGGTTGGGACACCGCGGTCGTGGACGGCCACGACGTGGCCGCCCTCAAGGACGCGTTCGCGCGCGCGCGACAGTCGGAGAAGCCGTTCGGCATCGTGGCGCGCACCCTCAAGGGCAAGGGGGTCTCGTTCCTCGAGGACAAGGAAGGCTGGCACGGCAAGCCCCTCAAGAAGGACGAGCTGGCCAAGGCCCTTCCCGAGCTGGGAGACACAGCCGTCAGCCTGCACGTCGAGCCGCGCTACTACGCGGTGAAGCCGCGGCGCCCGCAGGGCAAGATCGAGGTCGCTCCCGCCTACGAGAAGGGACAGGAGGTGGCCACGCGCGAGGCCTTCGGCACCGCGCTGGCCCGGCTCGCGCAGACGGCGCCGCAGGTGGTCGCCCTCGACGGCGACACCAAGAACTCGACGTTCTCCGAGCGCTTCAAGGCCGTGGCCCCCGAGCGGTTCGCGGAGGGCTACATCGCCGAGCAGAACATGGTCGGGGCCGCGCTCGGCATGTCCACCGAGGGCAAGGTCCCGATCGCCTCCACCTTCGCCTGCTTCCTGTCCCGCGCCTACGACTTCATCCGCATGGCCGTGTACTCGCGCCCGAAGCACCTCGTGCTCTGCGGCAGCCACGCCGGGGTGTCGATCGGGGAGGACGGGCCGTCGCAGATGGCGCTCGAGGACCTGGCCATGATGCGCGCCCTCGTGAAGTCGATCGTGCTCTACCCGAGCGACGCCGTCTGCGCCGAGCGCCTCGTGGAGGCGGCGGCGCGGGCGGAGGGGATCGTCTACATCCGCACGAGCCGGCCCAAGACCCCGGTCCTGTACGGCAACGACGAGACGTTCCCCATCGGCGGATCCAAGACCGTGCGCCGTTCCGACCGCGACGCGGTGACGATCGTCGCCGCCGGCGTCACGCTCTTCGAGGCCCTCACCGCCCACGACCGTCTCCAGAAGGACGGCATCGCCGTCCGCGTCGTCGACCTGTACTCGCTGCAGCCGATCGACGCCGACACTCTCCGGCGGGCGGCCGAGGAGACGGGCGGCATCGTCACCGTCGAGGACCACAGCCCGCGCGGGGGGCTCGGCGAGGCGGTGGCGGCGGTCGTCGGAGGGACGACGCGCCTGGAGATCCTGGCCGTGAACGAGATCCCGCGATCGGGCAAGCCCGCGGAGCTGCTGGCCGCGCACGGCATCGACGCCGACGCCATCGTCCACGCCGTGCGCAAGATGCTGTAGAGCTCCAGGGGCTCACCTAGTCGAGCCGCCGGACCACCACCACGGTGGCGTCGTCCTCCCACGCCCCCCCTGCGCCGTGGACCTCCGCGGCCTGGAAGATCCCCTCCATGATCGTGGAGGCGGACTCGCCCCGCCGGGCCCGCACTACTCCGCGCAGGCGCTCCTCGCCGAAGAACGTGCCCTCCTTGTCGCGCCGCTCCAGGATCCCGTCCGTGCACATCACGAGGATGTCGCGGGGCTGCAGGTAGGCCATGCCGCGGTGGAAGCGCACCTCGGGCAGGGGCCCGATGACGGTGCCTCCCGTGGTCAGCTCGAGCGCCTTGCCCTTGCCGTGGAACACGAGGGGGGGCGGGTGGCCGGCATTGACGTAGACGAGGTTGCCGTTGCGCTCGAGCTCCGCGTAGAAGACGGACACGAATCGGCTCGACAGCGTGCTGCGGTGGATCACGCGGTTGAGCTTCGTGAAGACGTGCGCGATCTTGAGCTCGCGCTCGAGGCCCATGCGCAGGCCGGTCACCACGTCGCGCACGAGGAGGGCGGCGGGAAGGCCGTGGCCGCTGGCGTCCCCGATGGACAGCCCCAGCATGTCCTCGTCGAAGACCGCGAAGTCGAAGAAGTCGCCCCCCACCTCCTCCGCCGGACGGGAGCGGGCGGCCAGCTCGAAGCCGGGGAAGGACGGCGGCTCCTCGACAAGGAGGCTCTGCTGGATCTCCGCCGCCTGCTCCAGGCGGCCCAGCGCCCTCCCTTCCCGGAGCCGGGAGCCGAGGGCGGCGCGCACGGTGTTGAGGGTGAAGTCCAGCTCTTCCCGTCCCCAGCCTTCGCCGAGCAGGAAGAACAGGATGTAGCGCTTGTGCCGGCGGCCCACCACGACCGCCGCCGCCGGCCGACGCGGCAGCAGGCCGTGGCGGAACGGCGCGTCGTCGGAGTCGGGGTCCGCGAAGATGTAGACGCCGTGCTGGAGCACCAGCGCGACCGGGCGCGGCTGCCCCTCGAACCCGTCCGCGGCCGGGGGCTCGACGCGTCCCACCGTCTTCAGCAGCGAGAAGTCGTCGCGGCCCTCGCCGTACAGGAGGCCGGCCTGCAGGCGCAGGTCGCCGCGCAGGGTCTGGAACGCGTCCTCGAGGAACGACTCCATCAGGACCCGCGGCGCCAGCTCGGGGTCGAGGGCACCGAAGAGGCTGTCGAGGCGTCGGTAGAGGAGCTTGGGCTCGAGGCGAGGCACCATCGTCGAATCCATGAACCGACGATCGTATCACCGGTAATACGGCCGGACATTCCTCCTCCTGGGTGGGTGAGCCGGGACACCGTGCCCGCGCCGCCTTCCTGGAGGAAGTCAATGTCGACCACGCGTTTGAAGTGTGCCCTCCCCCTGGCCCTGGCCCTGCTGGCGCTGGCTCCGGCGGCCGCCCACGCAGCCACCTTCACCGTGAACAGCGTGGCCGACGCCCGGGACGACAACCCCGGCGACGGCCTCTGCGTGGCCCTGCCCCCGGCCGCCGGGCAATGCACGCTGCGGGCCGCGGTCATGGAAGCCAATGCGCTGCCCGGGCCGGACACGATCGTGTTCGACCCCGCGACCGATGGGACGCCGATCATCCTGACCATCCCCTGTGACCCGATCGGATGCTTCTTCGACCTCGCGACCGACGGGGACCTCGACAGCGTGGAGGACCTGACCATCACCGGCAACGGCGCCGCTCGCACGCTGATCTATGGCGGCGCGGGCTTCGGGCTGGGCGTGGATCGCGTCTTCGAGTCCCTCGGCGCGCCGCTCACGATCTCCGGCGTGACCGTGAGGTTCGGCAACGCCACCGAGGACGGCAGGGGCGGCGCCCTCGAGGCCAACGGCCCGGTCACCGTCACCGACAGCGTCTTCGCGGACAACCGGGCCCTCAATCCCGACGGATTCGGGACCGGAGGCGCCCTCTACTGCCAGGACGACCTGCTGCTGAGGCGCGTGTCGGTGAGCGGCAACCTCTCGCGCCTCGGCGGCGGCGTCTTCTGGGACACCTCCGTCGCCGTCCTCACCGTCACGGACAGCACGTTCGACGGCAACACGGCCAGCGGAGGAAACGGCGGCGGGCTCTTCTCGGGCGCCTTCGGTCCCACGCCCCCTCCGATCGGGATCATCAACACCACGTTCAGCGGCAACGTCGCCGCGGACGGCTGCGCGATCTACCACACCAACGCGCCTCTGCGCGTGCAGAGCGTGACCGTGGCCGACAACTGCAGCGCGGGATCGCCCGCGGCCGCCGTCCTCGTGACCTACGGCGACGGCAACGGCAACCAGGGCGGGGAAGTGGTCTTCGAGAACACGATCCTGTCGAGCCGCGCGGGGACGGACAACTGCCGCGTGGAGACGACCTTCGGCGTGCCTCCCGGCTTCCGCTCGGAGGGCTACAACCTCGCCAGCGACGCGTCCTGCGGGCTCGTCCAGACGGGCGACGTGCAGGGCACGAGCGCCGTGCTCGGGCCCCTCGCCGCCAACGGCGGGCCCACGCGCACCCATCTCCCGCTCGCGGGCAGCCCGGCTATCGACACCGGCACCCCCACCGATTGCCCGCCGACCGATCAGCGCGGGCTGGGCCGGCCGGCCAACGGCGGCAGCGGGTTCGCGGTCTGCGACAAGGGCTCGGTCGAGGTGACGGCGGGTCCGCCCCCTCCACCGCCCACGACCGGCTCCGTCCAGGGCGTGGCCTGGAACGACGTCAACGGGAACGGCACGCGCGAGCCGGGAGACAACGGCGTGCCCGGTCTCCAGGTCTGTGTCTTCCCAACCGTGCCCCTCGTCTGTTCCACGACCGCCGCCGACGGGTCGTACCTCGTCCCCGGCCTCAGTCCGGGGAACGACCAGGTCTACGTCCGGCTGCCCGGCCGCCTCGTCAGCACGACGCCGCGGACCGTCCCCGTGACCGTCGCCGCCGGCGGGCTCGCAACGGTGGACTTCGGGAGCTGGACGCCGCCGGTCCCGCCGTTCTCCCTTTTCGTGAACGCGGCCTGGACGAAGTCGAACCTGCCCGTCCGCGCGAGCACGCTCCCCCTGCGCCTGGTCGCTACTCCCGCGTGTCCGGCGGTGTCGGTGGCCGCGACCCTGGGCCTGGTGGGCGGCGCCTCGAGCACGCAGGCGATGACGCCCACGGGCGGCAACGTGTGGGAGACGACGTTCCCGCCTCCGTTCCTGAGCGGGCCGACCTACCTCCTCACCGTGCAGGTCGCGTGCGCGGGCGGAGGCACGGAGACCATCGCCGGCTCGCTCCTGTTCGTGGACCCGAGCGGCACCATCCTCGACGGCTG
>JBGPBV010000053.1:0-40310 GCA_041481445.1 Vicinamibacteria bacterium | reverse complement strand
GTCGCTCGGATATGCCGTCGCGCTACGCCATCGAACCGGCCCGCGCACGCTCCTCGCCACCGACGCCCTGCGCCGCGAGGACGCCGGCCGCATCTGGTCGAACCTGGACAAGGTCGACCCGGAGATCGTGGTCTACCGGAGACGGGTGCCCTAGCCTCAGCCGGCCGCGCCCGTCTCCGGCTGGGCGGGGGCGGGGCTCGTGGTGGCCACCACGCGATCGCGGCCCTGGGCCTTGGCCGCGTACAGGGCGGCGTCGGCGCACTCCATGAGGGCGCTCGCCCCCCGCGCGTCCTCGGGGAAGGTCGCCACTCCGATCGACACGGTCAGCGGGCCACCGAACCGGCCCGACCGGGGGGTGTGGCTGCGGATGGCGGTCCGAAGCTTCTCCGCGACCTCGGAGGCCTGGCTCTTGGGACAGGCGGGCAGCAGCACGGCCAGCTCCTCCCCGCCGTAGCGGAAGGCCATGTCGCTGGAGCGGACTCCCTTGGTGACCTGGGCGGCCACGCGGCGCAGGGCGGCGTCGCCCTCCGGATGGCCGTGGCGGTCGTTGTACTGCTTGAAGTGGTCGATGTCGATGAGCAGCAGCGAGAGCAGGCGGCCCTGCTGCTCGGCCCGGCGGATCTCGGCCTCCAGGGTCTCCTGGAAGTGGCGCCGGTTGAACAGGCTGGTGAGGCCGTCGGTGATGGCGAGCGTCTCCAGCGTGCGGTTGGCGTCGCGCAAACCGGCGTTGGCGTGGGCCAGCTCGTCGCGCGCCTTCTCCACGCTCTCGCGGCCCTCGCGGATGCGCTGGGCCATGTCGTTGAAGGCCCGGGTCAGGTCCGCGATCTCGTCGGTGCCGCGCACGGGCAGGTAGATCTCGAGGTCCCCCGCGGCCACGCGCTTGGCTCCCTCGGACAGGAGCAGGATCGGCCGGATCAGCTGGCGCGCGCCCACGAAGTTCAGGATCACGATCATGAAGGCGGCGGCGGCGCCGGTGAGGATCAGCCCGCGCCGCGACTCCTGCAGCGTCTGGTAGGCCCGCGCGCTGGGCACGGCGGCCACCAGGCGTCCGGGGAAGATGCCGGCGAGGTTGCGGACCCCGAACACGGTGGGACCCAACCCGGCCAGGCTCTCCTCGGCCACGACGGTCGCGCCGGCGGAGGTGGGCACGGAGGCGGGGGCGAGCGGGAACGACCGTCCCCCCGCGTCGTCGACGATCTTGCCCGCCCGGGCCAGGATCCGGCCCTCCATGTCGAGGAGCCAGGGGGCGGGGGCGAGGTCGGTCGCGTCCTCCGCGATCATCGACTCCATCTCACGGAGGTCCAGGCGCTCCACGAAGTAGCCGATGGCGCGCCCGCTCCGCTCGGAGGAGCCGGGAGGCGGGATCGGCCGCAGGAGGAGCAGGGTGGGCCGGCCCAGGAACTCCGATTTCCGCAGCGGGCTCACGATCACGCCGTCGAAGGCGACCTCCCCCTGGACCAGCGGGCGCGCCCATTCCTCCAGCTGCTCCTCCCGCGTGCCCGAGAGCACCTGGCCCTGGCCGTCGAGGATGAACAGGGACTCGTACACGCGGTAGTGCCCGAGCAGCGAGCCGAGGTACGACTTGAGGTCGCGGGCGGCGCGCGATTCCGGGACCTGGTGGGCGAAGGCGTCGAGGCCCTCGTACACCACGAAGGAGGCCGACCAGCGGGTGGCCTCCTGGGCGCGGTCGCGCATCCAGTCGTCGAAGGCGCTCTGCTTGCGCTGGAGGTGGCTCGAGAGCCCCTCCGCCACCTTCTCGCGCAGGACCTCCTGGTTGCGGCGCATGAGGAACAGGCCGAGGGTCACCACGGGGACGGTGACGCACAGGAGCACGACCGCGAGCAGTTTGCTCTGCACGCCGCGTATGCGGAAGGACCTGGGGGAGGGACCGGCCACGAGCTCTCCTTCCGGGACGGCTCCCGGAGAACGCGCGATGATACACTCTCCGCCCCCAGGATGCGCGCGCGCGAGCACCGGCCGTGAACGAGGCCGCGATCCGTCTCTCCGAGGTCAGCAAGGCGTACTCGGGGCACGTCGCCGTGCAGGCCCTCTCGCTGTCGGTGGCGCGCGGCGGCACCTTCGGCCTGCTCGGCCCCAACGGGGCGGGCAAGACCACCACCCTGCGCATGATCATGAACGTGCTCGGCCCCGACACGGGGACGATCGAGATCCTGGGCCGGCCGGCCAGCCAGGAGGCGCGTGACCGCGTCGGGTACATGCCGGAGGAGCGCGGCCTTTACCCGCGCATGGTGGTCGAGGAGCAGCTCCTGTTCTTCGCCGAGCTCAAGGGAGTGGCGCGCAAGGAGGCCTCGCAGCGGCTGATGCCGTGGCTGGAGCGGCTGGGGCTCCTGGACTGGCGCAAGCGCAAGCTCAACGAGCTCTCCAAGGGGATGCAGCAGAAGGCGCAGTTCATCGCCACCGTGCTGCACGATCCCGAGGTCCTGATCCTCGACGAGCCCCTCTCCGGCCTCGACCCCATGGGCGTCAACCTGATGCGCGACGTGTTCCTGGACCTGCGGCGGCGCGGCAAGACGGTCGTGCTCTCCAGCCACCAGATGGAGACGGTCGAGCGGCTCTGCGACGCCATCGCGCTCATCCACCGCGGTCGCAAGGTGCTCGACGGCCCGGTCAGCGAGGTCAAGAGCCGCTACGGCAAGAACACGATCGTGCTCGCCTACGAGGGGGACGGCTCCTTCCTGGCCGGGCTGCCCGGCGTGCTGAAGGTCAGCGACTTCGGCCGCTACGTGGAGATCCGGATGGGCGAGGGGGCGGACCCCCAGGCCATCCTGGGCGAGGCGGCGGCACGGCTCCGCGTGAGCCGTTTCGAGGTCGTGGAGCCCAGTCTCCACGACATCTTCGTGGAGCAGGTGACGGCGGCGGGAGAGTCCGCGGCGTGAGAGGCTTCGTCACCGTCGCGCGCCGCGAGTACCTCGAGCGCGTGCGGTCGAGGGCGTTCCTGCTGAGCACGGTCCTGGGCCCGCTCTTCCTGGTGGGTTTCCTCATCGGCCCCACGATGCTGATGGAGAGGCAGCGCGGCAAGCCGCTGCGGGTCACCGTCGTGGACGCGACGGCCTCGCTGGGTCCCACCGTCGAGGCGGCGCTCGCGCGCTGGCAGGTCGCGGGCGTTGCCCGCTTCGTGGTGGTCCCGGTGGCGGCCGCGTCCGCCGAGGAGGCACGCCAGAAGGCGCGTGACGACGTCGTGGCCGGCCGCCTCGACGGGCTGCTCTACCTCGGAAAGAACGCGCTCCGCGACGCGGAGGCGGAGTACTACGGCAAGAACGTGAGCAACGTGATGGACCTGCAGTCCCTGCAGAGCGCGGCGGAAGAGGCGATGGTGGAGAGCCGCCTGATCCAGGAGCGCCTCGACCCCGAAAGGATCAAGGCCCTCACACGCCACCTGGACCTGCGCAAGATCCGCCTGACCGCCCGCGGCGAGCGCGAGGACCGGGGCCAGACCTTCCTGCTCGCCATGCTGCTCCTGACCATGCTCTACACGACCGTCGCCATGTGGGGGGCGGCGATCATGAACGGCGTGATCGAGGAGAAGAGCAACCGCGTGGTCGAGGTGATCGTGTCCTCGATCCCGACCTCGACCCTGTTCGCGGGCAAGCTCCTCGGGGTGGGAGGGGCCGGACTGACGCAGTTCCTCGTCTGGGCCCTGACCCTCGGCGGCGTGAGCACGTACGGAGTGGCCGCGGCGGGCGGGATGGCCCTGCCCGAGGTCTCGCCCCTCCTGCTCGTGTCCTTCGTCGTCTACTTCCTGCTCGGCTACTTCCTCTACGGCGCCCTCTACGCGGCCGTCGGCGCCTCCGTGAACACGCAGCAGGAGGCCCAGAGCCTCGCCTTCCCGGTGATGATGCCGCTCATCCTGGGCTTCGTGTTCTTCCCGGTCGTGCTCGGCAATCCCGACAGCTCCCTGTCGGTGACCCTGTCTCTCGTCCCCCTCTTCACCCCGATGTTGATGTTCCTGCGCATCACCGCCGTCCCGCCCCCGGCCTGGCAGATCGCCCTGTCGCTGGTCCTGACCCTGGCCACCATCGCGGGCGCGACCTGGTTCGCCTCGCGCGTGTATCGGGTGGGCATCCTGATGTACGGCAAGCGACCGACCTTCCCGGAGATCGTGCGCTGGGCGCGCCGAGGGTAGTTTCGCTTGGGCTGCTTCAGGTGACGCGCGGTGCCGCCGTCTGGCTGGTCCTGGTGCCGCTGCAAGTGGGCTGCGTCAGGACGCATGTTGGCGACATGGCCACGGCAGTCACTCCTGGCTCCTCATCGGGCGCAAGACTCGAAGTTGGCGGGCAGGACTACGTGCTGGCGGTCTGCAGGTCCGGAGACCGGGAGTACTTTCTCGGAGTTGATCTTGCAGATCGCAAGGAGCAGGCGGCCGTTCGTGTCCTTGTCGATCCTCTGGATGGGCCTCGGCTAAAGGTGGTACTGGCCGGCACGGGCGCTCGGGAGAGCATGACGCTTGGCGCGAGCTCCTGCCGTCGCCTGGAGGCGAGGATCGAGCCCACAGGCTGGCGCGTGAACCGGGTGCGTGACTTCAGTGGCTATGTCGAGGCGGACTGCACTGGTGACGCAGGGCTCGAAGTGGTCGCGCGCGTACGTTTCGCGCATTGCCATTAGGATGCAGACGCGCGCAGCGGTGAGACTTCATACATGACCAAACGCTTACGCTGCGCTGTATCGGCTGGCTGCCTTCTGCTCTACTTTCTGGCGCCGCCCGGTGTCTCCCGCGTCGCTCGTGCCGCGCAATCCGCGCCCACGCAGAGCGGCGTTGCCGTCCGATCTGCCTCAGACAACCTCAAGGTCGTCCTGCTCGGCAGCGGAATGGGACCACGGGTCGACCTGCAGCAGTTCGGGGCAAGCACACTGGTCGAGGCGGGAAACGTGCGGTTGCTCGTTGACTGTGGACGCGGCGCCACCCTGCGCTTGACCCAGGTTGGAGTACCTATCGGGTCGATCAGTCGGTTGTTCCTCACCCACCTGCACTCCGACCATGTGATCGATATTCCGGACCTGCTCCTGACGGGTTGGGCCGGCGGTGGCCGCACGGTCCCGCTCGAGGTCTGGGGGCCAGACGGTACGCGCGACATGATGGACCACATTCAGCAGGCGTTCGCCTTTGACATTCACATGCGCCGCGACGTGGACGACAAACGCCCTGGCGACGGCATAAGGGTCGTAAGCACTGACGTCAAGGAAGGCGTCGTCCTTGCCGAACAGGGGGTGAAGGTGACCGCGTTTCTGGTCGATCACGGTCTCCTGACGCCAGCCTTCGGCTACCGGATCGACTACCGTGGCCGTTCGGTCGTGCTGTCGGGAGATACGCGTGCCTCCGAGAACCTGGTCCGGTTTGCCCAGGGCGTTGACGTCCTTGTTCATGAAGTTTTCGATCCGGAGACCAACCCCGAGGGAGCACGACGCCACACCACGCCAGAACAGGCGGGCGCGCTATTCACCCGCGTGAAGCCTCGGCTGGCCGTTTACTCGCATGCTCCCAACACCGAAAACGTGATCACTCAAACTCGGCGAACCTATACGGGTCCGCTCCAGGGGGCCGAAGACATGCTGACGATCGAGATTGGAGAGAAGATCGACATTCGCCACTTCGCGCGTGAGTAATCAAGGGTCACCCCCGTTCTCGACACGTCCGTTTCGACCTTGTCAAGAGTTGGAGGCTGTGCAGAGGCGCATGATGGAGGCACTTAGCTTGCGGCGTGTGGGCGAGGCGGCGGTGCTTTTGATCCTCATGGCCGTGGCCAGCAGCACAACGCGATGGACCGTGGCCGCCAGCCGTTGGCCGAGGCGATCACCAGGTTCCTGCTCGATACGGACGTGAGGTGAAATGATGCCGGCTACTGCAGGTGTGCCTTCGTCCTGTCCCGGCCTGGTGCGCGTCTGGCTCGTCTTCGCGACGATTGCCCTATCCTCGACCGCTCACGGCGCGTCGGCTCCAGAGCCGTTGTGCCTGACCAACGCGACCGTGCCTCAACCCTGCCAAGGCGGAGTGACGAAGATGGCTCGGTGTGCCCGTCGAGACGCTCGTGCGCGAGGTGAGTCGCTGAGCACCCGATGATCAAGTTCGTCGTCGTCCTCTACCGCCGCCCGGACGTTCCCGCGGAGCGGTTCCACGCCATCCTCCGCAACGAGCACGCGGCCATGGCGGAGCGCCTTCCCGGGCTGCGCCGCTACATCCAGAACCACGTCCGGGACGACCCGAGCCGCAAGCACCCGAGCTGGGACGCCGTGGTCGAGCTCTACTGGGACGACTGGCCGAGCATGGAAACGGCGTGGCGGACACCGGAAGGCCAGGCCTCCACCGAGCACCTGGCGGAATTCGTCGACCTCGATCGCAGCACCTGGTCCGTGGTCGAGGAGGAGGTGCGGAGGTGACGGCGCGCCGAGCGGCCCGAGACGCCTACTTCGCCGGCTTCGAAAGCGCGGCCGCGATCTCGGACAGCCCCACCCCGAGCACCTTGCGCGCGATCGCGTCCAGGGCGGCCTTGTCGCCCACGAGGTGCACGGTGCGATGCCGGTGCACGAGCTTGCCGCCCGCGGGCAGCGCCGCCGCCGGTGACGACGTCTCCAGCTCGTAGAAGGGACCGAGCGGCTTGGCCCCCGGCCCCGCCGGGCCGTCGTTGTAGCTGTTGACGACGTCGCCGCCGTAGGGCTCCTTCTGGACTTCCCACATCGAGTTGACGTAGTCGCGCGCGTCCGCGGGCCGGTCGAACTGCACGAGGGTGAGCACGCCGCCCTTGGCGTCGTAGCTGCCGAGCACGGACTCCGCGCGGGCGGGCGGGATCCCGATCTTGCTGCGGCGCTGGCCGTCGCCCTTGAAGAACAGCACACGGTCGCGCACGACCAGCCGGTCCGCGGCGACCTTGCCGAAATAGGCGTCGTTCACCACGCGGCCCAGCGTGGCCGCCGGCCCGGGCTTGAACGGGATCACGACGGTGGTCTGGGGCGAGGGGGTGAACATCCCGAGGATCCAGATGGAAGGGACCCCGCCGTCCTTGCGCCAGGGCTGCGTGCCGCCGTTGGTGATCTGGTTCTCGGACTCGAAGGCCACCGCCTCCACCGTCTCCGTCCCCAGGAGCCCGAGCTCCTTGAGGGCAGTGGTGGCGGGCACGAGACGCACCACCCGCCGCACCTCGAGGTCGAACCGCGTGCCCGCGCGGTTGGTCAGGCTCATCTTCTTCTCGAAGGCCACGCGGTCGGGGGCGCGGGTGGTGACCGCGAAGGGCTCGGTGTCCACCGCCGCCGGCGTGTACCAGTGCGCGAGGTCGAAGGGCTCGCCCGGGCGGAAGAAGAGGGCGTATTGGCCGCCCTCGGGGCCGAGCCAGAACCGGTCCTCGCCGCCGTAGGCGTTGAAGTGGGGATCGCGGGTCTTCGCACCGATGACCGCGCGGTTGATCCAGCCGTAGCTGGCGCCGGACTCGCCGCGCGCGCTGGAGGTCAGCACCCGCCCCTGCAGGTCGGGCGCCACCGCCACCCTCATGCCCTTGCCGTCGCTCAGGACGACGACGGGGGTGTGGCCCTGGACGAAGGCGAGGTCGTCACCGAACGTCTGGGCGCCCGCGGGTGCGGCGAGGATGGACACCGCGACGGCGACCAGGCCGGACCGGCTTCGGTTCACCATGGCCGGCGAGCATAACGCCAGGCGAGGCCGGCGGCCCGCCGTGCCATCGCGGCGCCGGCGACGAGTGCGGACTGGCCGGGCTCCGCAGAAGACGATCGAAGCGTGCCCGTCACGAGCGCCCACCGGTGGCCCGCCGCCACTCCCCACCGCAGCCGGGCCAGCGAGGGCGGGGACGGCGTCACCGCCCGCAGGGGATCGCGTCGGACGGAGTCGGCCCAGCGACGGACGGCGGAAGGCAGGGCGCCTCCAAGATCCATCCCCTCCGGGCCACCCACGATCGCCTTTGACGCGAAGAGCGCCGCGCGCAGGCACACCGTCGCCCGCGCCCGGCCGGCCACCTCGATCACGTGCGCGTGGTCCATCGGGTCGCGCTCCTGCAGCCGCCGGAAGTCGAGCCACTGCCCGAGGGACAGGACGCCGCCGTGCTGGAACACCGCGTGCTGGGCGAGCTGGACGAGGAGGTCCGCGGACGACGGCAGGCGGCGCACCTGGCCGCTCGCGGGACGCGCGCGGGACCAGAGCCCGGCACTGTCGAGCGGGAAGAGCCCGGGGCAGGAGGTGACGCTGCGATGCAGCTCGACGAGGCCGCGCGTGAGAGGGTCCACGAACGACCAGGCGTGGTCCGCGCGCTCCGCGCCCACGAAGCCGGCCTCCTCCACCGCGCGCACCGAGGCCGCGAAGTCGTCCAGCGCCAGCACGTCCACGTCCCCCATCGGCCGCTGGGCCGGGGACTCGTAGAGCGATTCCGCCACCGCCGCGCCCTTCAAGGGCAGCGCCCGCAGGCCGCGCGCGGAGAGGAGGGCCTCGACGCGCGCCATCGTGTCGAGCTGCGCGACCGCGGTGACGAGGAGGCGGCGGTGCTCGTCATGGAGCTGTGCGCGGATCGCGTCGGACCAGCCGTCCCCGATCGCGGCGTGGAGCAGGGCCACCAGCCGTTGCTCGTGGGCCACGTCGGCCAGCGTCCGGGCGTCCGAGTCGTCCACCGGCACCGGCGCCCGCCCGGAGACGAGCCAGGAGCGGAGCCGCTCGCGCGCGGGGGCGGCCGCGCTCATCGCGCGGAGCGGAATCGACCGGGCGCGAACGGCTCGAGGTCGACCCCGGGATCGCGTCCGAGGGCGAGCCGGGCGACCGCCTCGCCGGCGAGCGGTCCGAGCAGGATCCCGTTCCGGAAGAGCCCGGCGGCGTGGAACAAGCCGGGGAGGGCTCCCGCGCCCAGGATCGGCCAGCCGTCCGGCGTGCCCGGCCGGAGGCCGGCCCAGGTCTCGATCACGGGCACGTCCTCGAGACCGGGCGAGATCTCGAGGGCGATGTCGAGCACCGCGCGCAGCCCGCCCGCGGTCACGCTCTTGTCGAACCCCGCGTTCTCGAGAGTGCTGCCGGCCAGGAGCCGCCCGTCCGCCCTCGGCACCAGGTACCCGCGCGCGGACCACACGACGTGGCGCAGCCGCGGAGGCGCGATCACGAAGGCGGCGATCTGGCCGCGCACGGGCTCGACCTTCGGCGGGTCGGGGTCGCCGGCGAGCAACCCCGCCCAGGCCCCGGAGGCGTTCAGGACGATGGGCGCGCGCACGGTCTCCGCGCCCATGCGGACGCCGGCCACGCGGGAGCCCTCGATCACGAGCGAGGTCACGGGGCGGCCGCAGACGAGGGACACCCCGCGCGTCACCGCGGAGGCGGCCAGCGCGCGGACCAGGCGGACGTTGTCCAGGCGGCGGTCGAGCCCGATGAGGGCCCCCCGGCGCACGGCGGGATTGACGTTGGGCTCCGCCTGCAGGATCTCCTCGCGGGTCAGCAGCTCGACCGGGAACCCCTGCGCACGCTGCCAGGTGGCGCGGGCGACCAGCGCGGCCTCGTCCGCCTCCGACAGGGCCACGTCGAGCGCGCCCAGCGTGGACAGGTCGACGGAGATCCCCGTATCCGCCTGGAGCTCGTCGGCCAGGCGCAGGTGGCGGTCGCGCGCGCGCAGGGACAGGTCGAGCAGCGGGGAGCGGGAGTCGGCGTGGACCTGCGCGGCCAGCATCCCGGCCCCCGCGGACGAGGCCTCCTCCCCCACCCGGCGGCGCTCCACCACCACCGTGCGCGCGCCGTGGAGGGCCAGCTCACGCGCGGCGGACAGGCCGACGATCCCGGCGCCGACGACGATCGCGTCGGCCGTCAGGGGGGCCACATCCGCCATGTCGTCTTTATATCGCTTCGTGCTATCCTCGCGCACCCCGCCGGGGTCGTGACGCGGAGGCCGGATGGCGGAAGGCGTCCAGAAGGCGCGCTGTGCGCATTGCCGGTCGGAGATCGTGGTCCCGGAGAGCTACCACCACGGGGACCACATCAAGTGCGGGAGCTGTGGCATGCGCCACAAGGTCTCGCGCGGCGAGGTCCTGCGCCTCGTCATCGCCGACGTCGCCCCCCTGAAGGAAGCGCTCCAGGCGAACCAGTCGATGACGGAGCGGCTGGAGGCGGAGCTGCGCGGGGTGCGCGGCAGCTTCGGCATCGGGGTCAACGGCCTCGGCCTCGCCCTCATCTACGTGCTCTGGCAGATCGTCCGCAAGGAGCACGCGCTCGACACCGGCCTGGCCTGGGAGGCGGTGGCGGTGGCGGTGCTGAGCGGGGTGGCCCTGGAGGCGGCGAACTTCTTCTTCCTGGCCAAGCGCCAGCGCATAACCCGCCTCAGCGCCGAGATCGAGGAAGCGGAGGCCGAATCGCGCCTGCTCCAGCAGAAGATCCGGGAAGCCAGCCGGGTCTAACCGCCGTTACTCGACCTGCCCCGTCTCGATGAGCGCCCGCATCGTCTTGTAGACGGCGTACGAGCAGCGGGGGACGGTCTGCTGCAGGTCGTTGAGGGACGCCCCCTTCTTCAGCCGCGACCAGACCCCGGCCGCCAGCTCGACCGTCTCCGCATCCTCCCACTGGAGGTGGGGGGCCTTCTGCCGGTAGACGCGGGCGGGGTCCCCCACCTTCTGCTGCAGCAGCGGCAGCTCGTCCTGCAGGCGGACGGACTCCATCAACAGTGAGATGGCGGGCATCGTGATGTCGGTCTGGACCTCCTCCTCCGCGACGGTGCGGCCGGTGAAGGAGAACTCGCCCTCCAGCGGGGACTGGAAGAGCTGGAAGACGGCGTCGTCGCCGCTGAGGTGGCGCACTTTCGCCTTGGCGATGTTGCCCTTGAAGAAGAAGATCTCCGCGATCTTCTGCTTGCCGCCCTCCTGGGTCACCACCAGGCTCCCGGTCTGGTGGGAGCCGATGAGGGTCTGGATGACGGTGGCGAGGTCGAAGAACTTCAGGTTCCCCTGGAGCTGCTTGACGGAGGCGCGCGGCACCTTCAGGGTGGTCGCCTCCAGCCGCTTGGCCAGGACGAGGCAGAGGCTCCGGCTGAAGGCGGGCAGCGACTTCATGAGGTCGAGGAAGACGGCCTTCTCGAGCGTGAACAGCTCCGCGCGCTCGGGTGAGCGCGCGGTCGCGCTGCGCGGCGATCCGGTGAGGAGGGCCAGCTCGCCCAGGACCTCGCCCTTGCCGAGGTAGGCCACGGGCACGGGATCGGCGGAGTCGGACTGCGAGGCGAGGATCTCGAGGACGCCGCTCTTGACGATGTAGAGGCGGTCGCCCTGGTCGCCCTGCCGGAAGACGATGCCGCCCGGGCCGTAGTCCTCGACCTGTCCCTGGCCGAGGACGGCCTGGAGGACTTCGTCTGGCTGGTTCTCGAAGAGATCGGAGGAGCGCAGGAAACCGGGGTCGATCCCGTTGACCATCGCGCCGGATTATATCCGTTCGTCCGGGCCGTGGCCGGACGCGCTCCCGTCCACACGGCTCACATCGGCGGTGTAGAGCGATATGCTACTATTCGTCCACTTCCGGGCCGGGCGGCCCGATCAATCCCAAGGGGCGATGGTGGCCAAGTATCTGATACGACAGACGTTGTCTCAGTACGATGGGGGGATGCCCTAAGTCCCGGCTCCCGTGTCCCCTTTTCGCCTGCAACCTCTCTCGAAGCGGAGCCTCGAGCGGCCATGACCACCACCGCGTTGCCCATGATCGCACCCGCCGACGTCCATCGACTGCTCTCCCGGTACATGCTCGCCGACGGGCTCGACCTCGTCTTCGATTACGAGAAGAGCCACGGCTCCTGGGTCCACGACAGCCGGCGGGGCCGCGAGTACCTCGACTTCATGACGTTCTTCGGCTCGACCCCCATCGGCTACAACCACCCGAAGATGAAGGAGCCCGAGTTCGTCCGCGTCCTGTCGCGGGTGGCCCAGCTCAAGCCGTCGCTGGCCGACGTCTACACGGTCGAGTACGCGTGGTTCGTGGAGACGCTCGCCCGCGTCGCCCTGCCCTCCCACTTCAAGTACGTCTTCTTCATCGAGGGGGGCGCGCTCGGCGTGGAGAACGCGCTCAAGGCGGCCATGGACTGGAAGGTCCGCCGCAACCGCGCCCGCGGCGTGGGCGGGGATCGGGGGACGCAGATCCTGCACTTCCGCGAGGCGTTCCACGGGCGCAGCGGATACACGCTCTCGCTCACCAACACCGACCCGGTCAAGACCGAGCTGTTCCCGAAGTTCTCCTGGCCGCGCGTGGACAACCCCAAGCTGCGCTTCCCGGTCACCCCCGAGGTCGAGCGGGACGTGGCGGCGGCCGAGCAGCGCGCGCTCGACCAGGTCCGGCAGGCCTTCGTCGACCACCCCGACGACATCGCCGCCATCATCATCGAGCCCATCCAGGCGGAGGGAGGGGACAACCATTTCCGGGCCCCCTTCCTGCAGGCCCTGGAGCGGATCGCGGACGAAAGCGACTGCTTCTTCATCGTGGACGAGGTGCAGACGGGCATCGGGCTCACCGGGCGCATGTGGGCGCACGAGCACTTCGGCCTGACTCCGGACGCCCTCGCCTTCGGCAAGAAGATGCAGGTCGGTGGCTGCATGGCGGGGTCCAAGGTCGACCAGGAGCCCGAGAACGTGTTCAAGGTCCCCTCGCGCATCAACTCGACCTGGGGAGGCGGCCTCACCGACATGGTGCGGGCGGCGCGGTTCCTCGAGATCATCGAGGAGGACCGCCTGGTGGACAACGCGCGGGTGACGGGCGACTACCTGCTGCGCGGCCTGCAGGGAGTGGAGCAGGAGCTGGGCGGCATCATGAGCAACGCCCGCGGACGCGGGCTCATGATCGCCTTCGACCTGCCCACCCCCGAGCGGAGGAAGCGGGCCCACGAGACGTTGATCTCGAACGGGCTGCTCCTGCTCACCTGCGGCCCGCGGTCCATCCGCTTCCGTCCACCCCTGAACCTGACGGCGGCGGAGGCGGACGTCGCGCTGGACATCGTGCGCAAGAGCCTGAAGGCGCTTTAGAGGACGGAGCCTGAGAAAGGGGTCCCGAATGATCGAGCGCGAAGCCGGCATCAAGGTCTACAACGAGACCCTCGGGGCGAAAGGGGCGAAGGGGAAGCTGGTCCGCGTCTCCGCCGAGGGCTACTACGAAGTGACCCTGGAGTCGGGCGGCAAGAACTTCACGACCCTCCTGCCCATCCAGTCCACGGTGATCCTGGCCGCGGACGCCGAGGAGGAGGTCGCCAGCCTGGAGGTGGAGCGCTGAGCCGCACCCTCAAGGTCATCCACGTCGGCCTGGGCCCCATCGGACAGTCCATCGCCCGCCTCACCCTCGAGCGCGACGCCCTGCACGTGATCGGGGCCACCGACCTCTCCGCGGACCAGGCGGGCAAGGACCTGGGCGTCGTACTCGGCCTCGGCCGCAAGCTGCGGCTCAAGGTGGACGGCAACCCCGAGCGCTTCGTCAAGAAGGCGCGCGCGGACGTGGCCGTGCTGTGCACGTCGTCCTCCCTGAAGGCGATCAAGCCGCAGGTGCTCGCCCTCGTCCAGAGGGGGATCCACGTGGTGACGACCTGCGAGGAGCTGGCCTTCCCCACTCCCGAGAACCAGACGGCCTGGCGGGACATCGACAAGGCGGCCACCGCCCGGAAGGTGTCGGTGCTCTCGACGGGGGTGAACCCCGGGTTCGCCATGGACGCGCTGCCCCTCATGCTCACCGCGCCCTGCGCGGAGGTTACCCGGGTGTCGGTCACGCGCGTGGTCGACGCGGGGACGCGGCGGCTCCCCCTGCAGCGCAAGGTCGGGGCGGGGCTGAACCTCAACCAGTTCCGGCGCGCGATGACGGAGGGGACGGTCCGCCACGTGGGCCTGCCCCAGTCCGTGTACATGATCTCGACCGCGCTCGGATGGAAGCTGGACAAGGTGGAGGAGACCCTCGAGCCCGCCATCGCCCCGCGCGACCTCAACACGGAGTACCTGCGCATCGGGGCGGGCATGGCCGCCGGCATCAAGCAACAGGCGCGGGGCTACCGCAACGGCGAGCTCGCCATCACCCTCGACTTGCAGATGTACGTGGGGGCGGAGCAGCCTCGCGACCACATCCTGATCGACGGCACCCCGCCCATCGACGTCACCATCGCCGGCGGGGTGGCCGGCGATTCCGCCACCGCCGCCATCACCGTCAACGCGATCCCCAAGCTGATGGCCGCGCGCCCCGGCCTCGTCACCATGCAGGACGTCCCGATCGTCCATCGCTACAACCCCGCCGAAGTGAAGGCTCTCGCACCCAAGAAGCGGTAGCCGGGCGACGTCAGGAGCGCGGCGCCCGCGCAGCGGGCGGCGCAGCGATGGGGGGTTTCAGGGGGGGCCGCGAAGCGCCGAACGAGAGGAGCGCGAGTGCCCCCCCTGAGATAAGACCGCTAATGCCGCCGCTGGTCGAGGTACGCGCGCAGGCGGCGCTCGTCCTGGGGGTGGATGCCGATGAATTGCACTCCGACCTCGAACCCCTCCGCGCGGACCTGCCGGCACCGGCGCACCTCGCCCTGGACCCACAGGACCTCACCGTCGAGCTGGAGCGCGAAGTCGTGAACGGCGCCCACCTCGAGGGCGGTCACGAGTGCGAGCAGGGCGCCTCCCATGCTCAAGTCCAGGAGCCGGGCGGGGATCTGTCCCCGGGCGGTGCCGGTGACGGCGTGGTCGCTCACGCGCCGGCCCGCTGACGCTCGCGATCGAGGAAGGACTCGAGGAGGGCGCGGTCGAGGGCGTCGACCTTCACGAACGAGATCCCCACGTGGTAGGACCCGGGGGCGGCCTCCGGCGGCTGGTCGATGTGCACCACCTGCCCACGAAGGTCGACGGTGACGTGGGCCAGGTTGAGCGTGATGTCGCACTGGGAGTCCACGGCCAGGGGCGTGGCCATCTCGAGGCAGGCGCCGTCCTCGGACAGGGCCACGACCTTGAAGTCGGCAAAGACGGTGGCGCGCCCTCCGGTGCGGCCATCGAGGCGCACCCGAGGGTGTCGGCGGCGATCGTCGTCGGCGCCGGGCATGGCGCGGATTCTAGGCGCCACCCTGGGGGCGGTCAAGGCGCTGGTATACTCGGCTCCATACCGCGACGCGCCCCGTACGCTTGCCCAAGAACCCGACCCCGGAACCACCCCCCTCGACGACGTGCCAGGTCTGCGGCCGCCCGCTGGCCGGTCCCGCTGACGTAGGCTGGGAATGTGAGTGCGGGGTCCACGTCTGCCGCGAGCCGGACTGCTTCGAGGAACGCTTCCGGGCCGTCGCGGGGGGAGAGGCGACACGCTGCCTGACCTGCGGGCTGGTCACGTGAGATCCCGGGGCGCGCTCGCGCTCGTCCTCGTCCTCCTGCCCGCGCTCGCGCGCGCGGAGGTGATCTGGCTGACCAACGGCGACCGGCTGACGGGGTCGATCGTGTCCGAGACCCCGCGCGCGATCCGCCTCAAGATGCCCTTCGCCACCATCCTGGTGCCGAAGAGCCGGATCGAGCGGCTGGTGCGCGCCGACGGCAAGGAAGAGGTCCTCCACGGCGCGACGGGAACCCCGGCGCCGGCGCCGACTCCCGTCCCGGCCGCGCACCTCGTCCTGGCGGTGACCGGGGCCAGCTTCTGGCAGGCCTGGGACAAGCGCGAGGCGCCGTCCGACCCCTCGCTGCGCCTGGAGCTGCGGATCGACGAGGGGCCGGTGGCGTCCTGGACCGACTCCCACCTCGACCCGGAGGACCTTCCGGGCGCCGTCGTGAACACGTTCGCGTTCACGTCGGGCGACGAGGCGGGCATGGCCGCCCCCGGCGTGCTGCTCTCCCCTCCGGAGGCGCAGCCTGGACGCGTCCTGCTGCGGATGGAGCTGCCCCGCCTCTCCGGCGAGAGCCACGCCCTGCGCGTGGCCTACCAGGTGAACGAAGGATCGGCGGCCACCCCGGCCTGGCGGGAGGTGGCCTTCGCCACGTCGCCCCTCGCCCTTCGCCTCGACGCCCCCAACGTCCTGGAGCTCCATCAGCAGCGCGGCCAGATGGAGTTCACGCGCAAGCGCATGCGCGGCGTGGAGACGTTCCGCCTCGAGCTCGGGCCGGAGTGACGCTTGACACCCCCCGGCCGCGGCCCTAGTCTCGACCGGTGGATACGGTGGCCTGGGCCGACGTGGTCTCCTCGGTCAGCCTCGCCATAGGGCTGGCTGCCTGCGCCGGCGTTCGCGCCTGGCTGCCCCTGCTCCTGGCCGGCGGCCTCGCCCGGGCCGGATTCCTCACCCTCGGCCCCTCGTTCGCGTTCATCGGCAGCAACCGCGCCCTGATCCTCTTCGGCGTGGCCACCCTCGTCGAGATGATCGGAGACAAGGTCCCCGCGGTGGACCACGCGCTGGACATGCTCTCGACCGTGCTCCGCCCGGCCGCGGGGGCGCTGCTGGCCGCCTCCGTGATGTGGGAGGTGCGCGACCCCCTGACCGCCCTCGCCCTCGGCGTGGCCGTGGGCGCCCCCGCCGCCATGGTGCCGCACGCGGCGAAGACGGTCGTGCGCGCGGCGTCCACCACCCTCACCGGCGGCCTGGCCAACCCGTTGATCAGCATCTTCGAGGACGTGATGGCGGTGGCCATGTTCGTCCTGACCGTGGTGGTGCCGGTCCTGGCCGCGACCGCCCTGCTGACGGTGGCCTTCCTCGTCTTGCGCCGGATGGCGCGGCGCCCCGCCCCCGCTCTCCGCACCACGTGATCGGGACCCGCATCGCCGGCGCCGGGCTCGGCGTCCTCGCCTGCACGGGGATGCTGCTGGCACAGTCGCCGTCCCCCGCGCCCTCGGCTTCGCCGCGCGTCCCCTTCCGCGTGGAAGTGGACGTGGACGTCGTCTCCGTCACCGCGGTGGTGTACGACAAGGCCGGCAAGTTCGTGCGCGGCCTCGGTCCCAAGGACGTGGAGGTGCTCGAGGACGGGCAGCCCCAGGAGGTGTCGTACTTCCGGGAGGCGGGAGGGGCGGGCGCGGAGCGCATCCCCCTCTCCGTGGTGCTCGTGCTCGACTGCAGCGGGAGCATGCGCCACAACATGCACTTCCTGCAGGAGGCGGCGCGCACGTTCGTGGGCAAGCTCGAGGACGTCGACACCGCGCTCGTGGTCTCGTTCAACGAGAGCATCAAGGGGAGCGCGGAGTTCACCGGCGACACCGAGCGCCTGGACCAGTTCGTGGAGGCCCTGGAGGCCTGGGGCGGCACCAGTCTCTACGACGCCATCCATTACGGCCTGGAGCGGGTGAAGGACCAGCCGGGGCGGAAGGCGATCGTGGTCTTCACGGACGGGGCCGACACCACCAGCACCATGAAGGAGCAGGAGGTCGTCGACTACGCGCGCTCGGTGGAGGCCACCGTCTACTGCATCGGCTTCCGGGGCGAGTCGGGGCTCCTCGCGCGCAGCCCGCGCGGCTTCCTGCGCCACATCTCGCAGGAGACGGGAGGGGCCTTCTTCTTCCCGGACAAGATCGGCGAGCTGATCAAGATCTTCGCCGCCATCTCGGACGAGATGCACAACCACTACCTGCTGGCCTACGCCCCCAAGCGCCCACCGGACGGCACCTGGCGCGAGATCGAGATCCGCCTGCGGGAGCGCAAGGACGCCGAGGTGCGCGTCCGCAAGGGCTACTTCGCGGTCAAGCGCCGCCGGCCGCCCGCTCCCCCCACGACCAACTGAACCGCGAAGGCATGCCCTCGGGATCTCGGGACCGCCCGCGAAGCGGGTATAGAATCGCTCCGCCAGCGCCCATGGCCGAGATCTCGATCGACACCGGCGACGGGTCCCGCGAGCGGTACGCCCTCGCGAAGGACCGGGTGACCATCGGCCGGTCCCGGGACAGCGACATCTTCCTCCCCGACCAGTGGCTCTCCCGGCACCACGCGGAGATCCTCCGCAAGGACGTCAACTTCTTCCTGCACGACCTCGGGAGCAAGAACGGCACCCTCCTCAACGGCGAGCCCGTCCACGGCGACCGCCGGCTCCGCCACGGCGACGTGATCACGCTGGGGGAGCACGTGCTGACCTTCTCGGTGGAGGACGTGGAGGAGGACTCGGCGCCTCCGGAGGGCACGCGCATCTTCTCCGCCCGCGAGCTGAGCGACATCAAGACCAAGCCCTCCATCGACCCCGAGGAGCTCCTGAGGCAGAACCGGGTGCTGGAGGTGCTGAGCCAGGCCGCCCGCTCCCTGCTCGCCCACCGGCCGCTGCCGGAGCTGTTCGACCAGGTGCTCGACCTGCTCTTCGCGGCCGTGCCCTGCGAGCGGGCGGCCATCCTGCTCCTGGAAGGCAAGCCCCCGGAGCCGGCGATCAAGGCCACGCGCAGCCGCGGCGGCCAGCCCCTGCTCACCAAGGTCAGCCGCTCGATCGCGCGGCGGGTCCTCGAGCGCCGCGAGACCATGCTCCTCCCGAACCTCATGGAGGACGCCGCCTTCAGCACCCAGGACTCCATCCTCTCCACCGGCATCCGCTCCGCCCTCTGCGCGCCGCTGTGGTTCACGTCGACGAGCGCGGAGCAGGACGCGGTGATCGGCCTCGTGTACCTCGATTCCCTGGCCGTGACCCGCCCGTACACGGAGGAGGACGCCCGCATCGTGACCGCGCTCGCCAACGTGGCCGCGGCCAAGATCGAGAACGTGCGGCTGCTCGAGGAGAGCATGGAGAAGCGCCGCCTCGAGGAGGACATGCGGGTGGCGGCGGAGATCCAGCGCGGTCTCCTCCCCGACGGCGCCCCCGTCGTGTCCGGCTACGGCGTGGTGGGCTCCAACCGGCCCTGCCGCACCGTCGGGGGCGACTACTACGACTTCTCCCTCAACCAGGGGCGCTTGCTGATGGCCCTGGGCGACGTCTCCGGAAAGGGCACGGGGGCCGCCCTGCTCATGACGGTGCTGCGGGCGTCGGTGCGCGGGCACTGGGCGGACGACTCGGTAGCGGAGGCGGTGACCCGGATCAACAGCACGGTCTGCCAGAACGTCACCTCCGGCAAGTACATCACGTTCTTCCTGGCCCGCCTCGACCCCACCAGCGGCGGCGTCGACTACGTCAACGCCGGGCACAACCCGCCCCTGCTCATCCGGCGCGACGGCAGCGTGGAGACCCTCACCGAGGGCGGGATGGTGCTCGGCCTGTTCGACTCCGTGCCCTACGAGGAGGGCACGGCCGAGCTGCGGCGGGGTGACACGCTCCTGATCTTCTCCGACGGCGTGACCGAGACCTGGAGCGCCAAGGGGGACGAGTTCGGCGACCAGCGGCTGGCCGAGGTCGGCCTCCGGGGCCGCGGGCTGGACGCCGCCGGCCTGCAGACGGAGATCCTGCGCGAGCTGGAGGTCTTCGAGGCGGGCACCAAGGCCACCGACGACCGGACCCTGATCGTGCTGAAGAGGTACTGAGGAACGGCCAGGCTTTCGACTCCCTTGCGCGGCCGGGCGGCGTGGGATCTACTTGGGTCGAGACCGATGACCGTCATCCGGCGGCCCCCGCGGACGGCCCACCTCGACCTGGCGCTCCTCCGGCGCGAGGTCCATCAGCTCCTGGAGCGGCTGGCCGACCTGGACCGGTCGGAGCCTCCCTCCAACGGCGAGTGGACCCCGAGCGTGGACGTCTTCGAGAGCCACGGCAAGCTCACCATCGTGGCCGAGGTGCCGGGCCTGACCGCGGAGGGGCTTCGCGTGATGTTCCGCGACCGGCACCTGGTGATCGCCGGCGAGCGGAAGGAGCGGCAGCCGGCCGGCTCCGCGAGCTTCCTCTGCATGGAGCGGCCGCAGGGCCGCTTCACGCGGATGGTCACCCTCGACGTCCCGGTGGACGTGCGCAGCGCCGAGGCCCGCCTCTCCGGCGGCCTCCTCACCGTGACCATACCGCGGCTGAAGGACCGCCGCGGCCGCGCCACCGTGATCGTCGTCCAGCGGGAGGACCCGGAATGAGCGACGAACCGACGACGCCGACCCTGACCCCGGCGAAAGAAGAGACGCCGAAGGTCCCCGAGGTCCTGCCCGTCCTTCCCCTCCGCGACATCGTCATCTTCCCGTTCATGATCGTGCCGCTCTACGTGAGCCGCGAGCGGTCGATCAAGGCGGTGGACGCCGCCCTGGCCGACAACCGGATGATCCTCCTCACCGCGCAGAAGCGGCAGGACGACGAGGACCCGGGGCCGGACGACATGTTCACGGTGGGCACGGTCGCCCTCATCATGCGCATGCTGAAGCTGCCCGATGGGCGCATCCGCGTGCTCGTGCAGGGGGTGGGCCGGGCCCGCATCAAGACCTTCGAGGAGGGCCATCCCTTCCTCCAGGCGCGCATCGAGTCGATCCCGGAGCCGGATCCGGCGGAGAAGGGGCTCGAGCTCGAGGCCCTCATGCGCAACGTGAAGGCCGCCCTCGAAAAGTCGGCCAACCTCGGCAAGCCCATCTCGCCCGAGGTCATCGTGATCGCCACCAACATGGAGGAGCCGGGGCGGCTGGCCGACCTCACCGCCAGCAACCTCGACCTCAAGGTGGAGGGCGCGCAGGAGATCCTGGAGGCCATCGACCCCGTCGAGCGCCTCCGCCGCGTGCACGAGCTCATGGCCAAGGAGCTCGAGGTCCTGGCCATGCAGCAGGAGATCTCCTCCCAGGCCAAGGGGGAGATGGACCGCTCCCAGCGCGAGTTCTTCCTCCGCCAGCAGCTCAAGGCCATCCAGAGCGAGCTGGGGGAGGGCAACGAGCTGGCGGAGGAGATCGCCTCCCTCAAGGAGAAGGCCCACAAGGCCAAGATGCCCAAGCCGGTCATCGAGGAGGTGGAGCGCCAGCTCAAGAAGCTCGAGCGCATGCACCCGGACTCCGCGGAGACGGCCACCCTGCGCAACTGGCTGGACTGGATGGTGACGCTCCCCTGGGGTAAGCAGACCAAGGACAACCTCGATCTCATCGAGGCCCAGAAGATCCTGGACGAGGACCACTACGGCCTGGAGAAGATCAAGGAGCGCATCGTCGAGTACCTGGCCGTGCGCAAGCTCAAGGACAAGATGAAGGGCCCTCTGCTGTGCTTCGTGGGCCCGCCCGGCGTGGGCAAGACCTCGCTCGGAAAGTCGATCGCGCGCGCCCTGGGCCGCAAGTTCGTGCGCCTGTCCCTGGGCGGGGTCAAGGACGAGGCGGAGATCCGCGGCCATCGCCGCACCTACGTGGGCTCGATGCCCGGCCGCATCGTCCAGGGCATCCACCAGGCCGGCTCCAACAACCCCGTCTTCATGATGGACGAGGTGGACAAGATCGGAGCCGACTACCGGGGCGATCCCTCGTCCGCCCTGCTGGAGGTGCTCGACCCCGAGCAGAACAACAGCTTCCGCGACCACTACCTCGGCGTGCCGTTCGACCTCTCGAACACGATGTTCATCTGCACCGCCAACCTGACCGACACCATCCAGCCCGCGTTCCTCGACCGCATGGAGGTCCTGCGCCTCTCCGGCTACACCGAGGACGAGAAGGTCGAGATCGCCAAGCGCCACATCATCCCCAAGCAGCTCGAGGAGCACGGCATCACGCCGGAGCACCTGCTCCTGACGGACAAGGCCCTGCGCACGATCATCAACGGCTACACGCGCGAGTCGGGGCTGCGCAACGTCGAGCGCGAGATCGCCGCCATCTGCCGCAAGGTCGCGCGCCGGGTCGCGGAAGGACAGCCGGCGACCGTCCGCGTCACCCCCGCCAACGTCTACAAGTACCTGGGCGCCCCCAAGATCCTGCCCGAGGAGATCCTCAAGAACGACCAGGTCGGCATCGCCACCGGCCTGGCCTGGACCGCCTCCGGCGGCGACGTGATGTTCATCGAGGCCACCGCCTACAAGGGCAAGGGCCGCCTGACCCTCACCGGGTCGCTGGGCGACGTCATGAAGGAGTCGGCCCAGGCCGCCCTGAGCTTCGCGCGCACACGCGCCCGGCTCTACGGCATCAAGGAGGACTTCTTCGCGACCCACGACCTGCACGTGCACGTGCCGGAGGGCGCGATCCCGAAGGACGGCCCCTCGGCCGGCATCACGATCGCCACCGCCATGATATCGGTGTTCCTCAACCGGCCCGTCCGCCGCGCGGTGGCCATGACCGGCGAGATCACGCTCCGCGGCAACGTCCTGCCCATCGGCGGCCTCAAGGAGAAGATCCTGGCCGCGCGCCGCGCCGGCATCACGGTGGTGCTCGTGCCCAAGCTCAACAAGAAGGACCTCGACGAGATACCGGCCCACCTCAAGCGCGGCCTGGAGACCCACCTGGTGGACGAGGTGGACGAGGTACTGCGCCTGGCCCTGATCCCGCCCCTGGAGCCGCGTACGGTGAGCGGGGCCGGACCCAAGAGCACGCCGCGCACGTTCCCGGCCAAGCCGAGGCCGAAGCCGGTGACGGTCTAGCCGCTCACGGCTCGAAGGTCGGATCGGGCAGCACTCCGACCTCGATCAAGAGCGGCTCCGCCCGGGTGGCCAGGCCGGGCATCACCGCGTCCAGCGTGCTCAGCAGCTCGGCGTGGGTGTCGATGCGCACGGCCGGGCACCCCAGCGCGCGCGCCATGGCCGCGATGTCGACGGCGAAGCTCGGCCAGGGCGCTCCTCCGCCCTGCTTCTCGGCCAGCCGGTCCATGACCGCATAGCCGCCGTTGGACAGGATCACGAACAGCGCGCCCACCTCGTACTGCGCGGCGCTCCACAGGGACTGGATCGCATACAGCGACGATCCGTCCCCCACCACCGCCACCACTGGGCGATCCGGGCGCGCCATGCGCACGCCGATGGCGGCGGGGAGGGCGAACCCGAGCCCGCCCATGGCCGCGCTCAGGAAGCCGAGCGGCACGCGGGCGGGCAGGCGCGCATGGAGCTCGGGCCGGTTGGACGGACACTCCTCCACCAGCACCGTGTCGCGTGGCAGCCGCTCCGCGATCGCCTCCAGCACGTGGCCGGCCCTCAGCGGTCCGCCCGGCGGCGGGTCGGGGCGACGGCGCGCCGGGGCCGAGCCGCGTGGGCGCGCGGGGACCTGTGAGACGAGGGCACGACAGGCGGCCGCCGGCGAGGCGAGCAGGGCCAGGTCGGCGCCGCCGCGATGGGCCTCGGATGGATCCTCGGTCACGATGGCCACGCGCGTGCCCTCGCGCAGGAACGGACCGGGCTCGAAGGGGTATTGCCGGAAGACGGGCGCCCCCACCGCCAGCACGAGGTCGTGGCCGGCGAGCGTGTCGCGCAGCCGGCTGCGGGCCGCGGGCAGGTGGCCGGCGAACAGCGGGTGGTCCTGCGGGAAGCCTGCGCGCGCCCCGAAGGACTCCTGCCAGACCGGGCACCAGAGCCGCTCGGCCAGGGCCACGAGCGCCGTCCAGGTCTCGGGATCGTCCGCGCCCGCGCCCACCACCAGCACGGGCGAGCGCGCCGGCACGAGGAGCGCAGCCAGCTCGGCCACCGCCGCCGGGTCGGCCTCGCGCGACCGCAGGAGGCGGGCAGGGGCGGCGGCCGCCGCCGGCTCCGCTTCGGCCCGCCAGTCGTCCATGTGCACGATGACGACGGCCGGCCCCCGGGCCGTGCTCGCCTCGTGCCAGGCCCGGTCGACCGCGCCGGGCACGTCGGCGGCGCGTACGGGCGTGTTCACCCATACCGGGTAGTCGCCGGCCAGCCCGTCGAGCCGCCCGGTCAGGAAGGGCTCGGCGGCCACGTGACGCCGGTCCTGCTGTCCCACGAGGACGACCAGGGGGGCGCGGTTGACGCGCGCGGTGGCGAGGGCGGCGACCGCGTTGCCCAGCCCGGCCGTGGTGTGCAGCAGCACGCAGGCGGGCTCGTTGCGGGCGAGGGCCCACCCCGTCGCCATCCCGACCACGGACGCTTCGTGGAGCGCGAGCACGAAGCGCAGGTCCTCCGGCCATCCGGCCAGCAGCGGCACTTCGGTGGAGCCGGGGTTGGAGAAGACGGTGGTGAGACCGCGCGCGCGCAGGACCCGGAGGGCGGCATCGCGCACGGTCTGGGCCAAGGGCTCTTTCCCCAGATTCCTCGGCGAGGTCGCGCGCCGCCTGGGAGGGACGGACGGCGGCCTTCCGCGCGCGCCGCCCGAGCAGGCGGCCGCGCGACCTCGCACGAGCTCTAGAACCGCAGTCGGAGGCCGATCTGCGCCTGGCGCGGGTTGAACACCTCGCGCGGCGTGTTGAAGCTGCTGATCGGGGGCACGTTCGGGTCCGCGTTGCCCCAGACCGTGTTGAGGTCCTTGACGTTGACGCGGTTGAAGACGTTGAAGACGTCCACGCTCAGCTCGGCGGTGGCGTGGCCGCCCAGGCCGAACTCGCGCGCGATGCGGCCGTCGAGGCTGACGTAGGCCGGGCCCTCCAGGCTGTTCTTGCCCACCGTGCCCACGCGGTCGGCGTTGGGGTTGCCGTCGCCGTTCGCATCGGCGCCCACGAACTCGGTGAAGAACCGGCCGCTGCTCGCGCTGAAGAGCGCGCTGAACCGGAACCCGCCGAGCACGGACACGCTCCTGGGCACCTCGCTCATGAACGAGAACGTGCCCCGGTGCCCCACGTGCTGGCGGGAGAGGGACTCCTCCTTGGCGAGGTCGAGGAACTCCGGGAAGTCCCCCAGGTTCGTGATCGACTCCACGTTGGCGGTGGTGTGCGCGAGCGTGTAGGAGGCGGTGAAGCCGACCCCGTGGGAGAGCGGGCGGCGCAGCTCGATCGTCCCTCCGTGGTGCGTGGAGTGGCCGATGTTGTCGGTGACGTGGAAGTTGCCCAGCTCGGGATAGGTGCGCCCGGCCACGATCGGCTCCCCCGTCACCTGCGTCCCCGTCTGGAAGGCGTTGAGGTTGCCGGTGTGGCCGAGCAGGTCGTTCGCCTTCACGAAGAGGTAGCTGACGGTCAGGGCCAGACGCCCTCCCATCTCGCGCGAGTACTGCAGGCTGGCCTGGATGCTGTACGGGTTGTCCAGCGCGCCGTTCATGTTGTCGGTCAGGCTCGTCGTCCCGGTCAGGGGCGCGCGCCCGGTGGTCAGGAACGTGACCGCGGCGGGGGGAGCGCCGGGACCGCCCACGGTGGTCTGCCGGAACCGCCCGCGGATGGGCGACACCCCGGGGAACAGGACGGCGGCGTTGGCGGCGTCGCCCCGGCTGGACCATTCGGCGGCCGTCAGCACCTGGCCCACGCTGCTGGCCAGCCGGTCGGTGAAGATCCCGGCCCCCCCGCGCAGGACGCTCTTGGGAGAGAAGGCATAGGCGAACCCGAGACGCGGCTGGACGTTGTTGCGGTCGCGCTTGGTGATGAAGAAGTCCGGGTATTTCTCGAGGTCGTAGCGCAGCCCGTAGGTCAGGGTCAGCTTGCGGTTGATCGTCCACTCGTCCTGGGCGAAGAGGCCGATCGAGGAGTGGTCGCGCGAGAACTGGGTGTCGTCGTGCCAGGCCTCCGGCACCGGGTCCGTCCAGGTGGTGCTCACGCCCGGATAGATGGGCGACGCCGCGAGCACCGGGAACCAGAAGACGGCGGGGGTGAGGGTGTAGAAGGCATTCAGGTTCGGGAAGATGATGCGGGCGGGGAAGAACAGGTTCCAGGTGGCGTCGTCGTGGATCTGGCTCAGGTCGAAGCCGAACTTGGCCTGATGGCCGCCGCGCGAATAGAGCAGGCTGCCCGAGCCCTGCCAGCGGTTCTCCTTGTAGTAGTCGGGATCGGACGTGGTCTTCCCCATGATGATGAGGTTCGTGACCTCCATGGTGGGCTCGCCCACGATGGGCTCGAAGTGGTACGCGCGCTGGGCCCACTGGAGGTGCGCCTCCGCCAGCAGGCGGGGCGTGAAGGTGGCGGTCGCTCCCAGCACCGCCGAATGGTCGCGCGTGTGGTTGTCGCGCGCCGCGCTCGAGGCGGCGGAGGCGCGCCCGGCCCCACCGGGGAAGTTGAGGGCCTCCGAGTCGAGGAAGTTGTAGCGGGCGGAGAGCCGCAGCTTGTCGCCCGCCCGATGGTCGAGCTTGGCCATGAACGTGTTGTAGTCGTTGGTCCGCACCTGGTCGAGGGTCTCCGCGCTCAGGCCGTAGCGGAGGCGCGTGGCGTTGATGGCGGCCAGGTTGTCGCGGATCACGCTCGAGAACTGGTTCGACTCCTGGCGCTTCTGCCCCTCGTAGCTCGCGAAGAAGAAGGTCCGGTCCTTCTGGAGGGGGCCGCCGAAGAAGGCGCCGTACTGGTGCTGGCTGAGCTTGTCCTGTCCGGGGGCGTTGAGGATGGAGGGCGAGGCCAGGGCGTCGTCCATCCCGTAGTAGTAGACCGAGCCGTGCGGCTCGTTGGTCCCCGACTTGGTGACGATGTTGACGAAGCCGCCCAGGGCCCGGCCGTACTCCGCGGCGTAGGTGCTGTGGAGGATGCGGAACTCGCGCACGGCTTCCTGGGAGGGCGTGGCCCGCGGCAGGCCGGTGAAGGTCTGCACGTTGTCGACGCCGTCGACCTGGACGAGCGTGTTGAGCTCCTGCTGGCCGCCGAAGGACAGCCGGGGAGCGGCGGCCGCGCCCACCGCGACGTCGGCCTCCTTGAAGGGCCCGCCCCCCACGTTCTCGCGCCCGATCGCCACCGCGCTCGAGAGCTTCACGAAGTCCACGAAGTTCCGGCCGATGTTCGGGATCGACTGGATCTCCGCCGTGCCGACCACGCGGCTCAGGTCGGCCTTCGTGGTGTCGATGAGGGGCTCCGTCTCCTGCACGATCAGCTGCTCCGTCACCTGGCCGAGGCTCAGGGTGACGTCGAGCGTGCTGCGGCCGGCCACCTGCAGCCCGATGCCGCCGCGCACGACCGTCTTGAAGCCGGTCAGCTCGACGCGCACCTCGTACTGGCCGGGCTCCAGGCTGGAGAGCGTGTAGCGGCCGGCGTTGTCGCTGAGGCTGCGCTGCGTGGCCCCCGTCTCGGAGTTGCGGGCGGTGACGGTGGCGCCGGGCACGGCGGACCCGGACTCGTCCACGATCACGCCGGTGAGGGTGGCCGTCGCCGTCTGCGCACCCACGAAAGCCGCGCACAGGCAGAAGAAGAAGGCGCCCCATGCGACCAGGCCTCGTGACCTTCTGGGCTCCATGGAATCCTCCTCGATCCCTCCGGTCCGAACCGCCGGCCAGATGAGATCCGGCTTTGACCGGGCGTTCAAATGGAGGGGCGATGCTAGACAGCCGGGGGATGATGTGTCAAGCCGAATAGCGCACGATATGGGCGATAAACGAACAAGAACGATGAGCACCATCCGACGCGCGCCGACCAAGCCGGCGCCCGCCGCCGTGGCGGCCGCGGTCCCGGGCGCCGATCCCGACTACATGCTGTCGCTGGCCCGCGGGCTCTCGGTGCTCCGCGCGTTCGGCCGCGGGGCGGAGGTCCTCACCATCGCGGAAGCGGCGCGGCGGAGCGGCATCTCCCGCGCCGCCGCCCGGCGCTGCCTGCACACGCTGGCCCGGCTCGAGTACGTCGTGGGCACCGGCGGCACCTTCCGGCTGACCCCGAAGGTGCTGGCCCTCGGCTACGCCTACCTCGGCTCGGCCCCCGTGGTGCTGGCCGCCCAGCCCGTGCTCGAGCGCGTGGCCGACCGCCTCCACGAGTCCTCCTCGCTCACCGTCCTCGACGGCGACGAGATCGTCTACGTGGCCCGCGCGGCCACGCGCCGCATCCTTTCCGTCGGGCTCTCCGTCGGCAGCCGGCTCCCCGCCTACTGCACGTCGATGGGCCGGGTGCTCCTGGCCTTCGCGAGCGAGGCCGAGCGGTCGGTCTACCTCTCGCGGGTCAAGCCCGTGCGCCACACCGCCCACACCATCATCGATCGCGAGGGTCTCCAGCGGGAGATCGCGCGCGTGCGCGAGGCCGGCTATTCCCTGGTGGACCAGGAGCTCGAGATCGGGCTACGCTCGCTGGCCGTGCCCGTGCGCCGCCCCGATCGCTCGGTGGCGGCGGCCATGAACGTCGGCGTGCAGGCCACGCGCGTGGAGCGCGAGACGATGGTGCGGGACTATCTTCCCGTCCTGCAGGCGGCGGCGGAGGAGATCGGGATGGCCCTCGGCCATCCCGTCCGATGAGGGTCGGACGCGCGCGGTTCGTTAATCGCACAGATCGTCGATATTCGGATTGACACGGTCGCGACCGGCGTGCCACTCTCCGGCCCCCGCGGCGAGGGTTCGTGGAGGAGGGACCGGGACTCGATGATGCTGAAGGGGCGAGCATGAGCCCGCCGCGCGGATATCGTCCGATGGCCGGCGTCCACCCGCCGAACGACACGCCCGCCTACCAGTCCACGCACCTGCGCCATCCGAAGCAGCCGCTGGTCGCGATACCGCAGACCCTGTCCGAGATCACGGGCCCCGTGCGGGGCTACGAGCGCATCGGGCCGCTCGTCCCCGACCTGACCCGCCGGGCGGGAGGAGTGGCTCAAGGCGAGCGCATCATCGTGTCCGGGCGCGTGCTGGACGAGGATGGGCGGGGCGTGGCCGGGACGCTGGTGGAGCTGTGGCAGGCCAACGCGGCCGGCCGCTATGCCCATCCCGGCGACGACCACGATGCCCCGCTCGACCCGAACTTCGTGGGCGCCGGACGCACCGTGACCGACGCCGAGGGGCGCTACCAGTTCCTCACGATCAAGCCGGGCGCCTACCCGTGGCGCAACCACTCGAACGCCTGGCGGCCGGCCCACATCCACTTCTCGGTGTTCGGGCCGAGCTTCCTCACCCGGCTCATCACCCAGATGTTCTTTCCCGGCGACCCCCTGCTCCCCCTCGACCCGATCTTCAACTCCGTCCCCGACCACCGGGCGCGCGAGCGCCTGATCGCCGCCTTCGACCTCGGCCTCACGCGTCCGGAGTGGGCGCTCGGGTACCGCTTCGACATCGTGCTGCGCGGCCGCGCGGCCACGCCCCTGGAGATCTAGCCCTGCCCGGTCCTACTCCTTCGCAGACGGTCGGACCCTTCTTCCACCACGCCCTGCCCTTCTCCGACGGGGGGCGGCTCGTGGGCCCGGCCACGCAGGGGGTGCGCATCATCATCGAGGGGACGGTGCGGGACGGATCGGGTGCGGCCGCCCCCGACGTGCTCGTCGAGGTCTGGCAGGCCAACGCGGCCGGGCGCTACCAGCATCCCGACGACGCGCAGGACAAGCCCGTCGATCCCGCCTTCGACGGCTTCGGCCGCGTGGCCACCGACGCCCTTGGCCGCTTCGTCTTCGAGACGATCAAGCCGGGCCCGGTTCCCGGACCCGGCGGGCGGCCCCAGGCCCCGCACCTCGTCGTCGGCGTCATGGCCCGCGGGCTCCTGGCCAATCTCGTCACCCGTATCTACTTCGAGGACGAGGAGGCCAACGCGCGCGACCCGATCCTCGAGATCGTGCCCGCCGAGCGCCGAGGTACGTTGATCGCCTCCCGCCTCGCCTCCGGCCGGTACCGGTTCGACGTCCGTCTCCAGGGAGAGAACGAGACCGTCTTCTTCGACGTGTGAGACCCTTGGGTCCGGCATGACGGACGACGTCACGCCCTCCTCCGCCGGGAGGCACGGGCTCCACGATCCGCTGCTGGGCGACACGGAGGTCGCCGAGAGCCTCTCCGACCGCGCGCGCCTGCAGGCCATGCTCGACTTCGAGGCGGCCCTGGCCGAGGCGGAGGCGGGGCTGGGTGTCATCCCCGCGAGCAGCGCCGGGCCCATCCGCGCGGCCGCGAAGGCCGGGCATTTCGATCCGGCGGCGATCGCGGCGGAGGCGGCGCGAGCCGGCAACCTGGCCATCCCCCTCGTCCGCCATCTCACCCGGCGCGTGGCCGATGAAGACCCGGAGGCCGCGCGCCACGTCCACTGGGGCGCGACCAGCCAGGACGTCATCGACACCGGCCTCGTGCTCCAGCTCCGGGAGGCGGTGCCGATCGTCCGGCGGCACCTCGAGGCGGCGGCGGACGCCGCCGCCGTCCACGCCGCCCGTCACGTCGAGACCGTGATGGCGGGCCGGACGTGGCTCCAGCAGGCCACGCCCGTGACCTTCGGTCTCAAGGCCGCGGGATGGCTGGAGGCACTGGAGCGCGGCCGCGAGCGCATCTCCGTCGCGCTCGACGAGGCCACCGTCCTGCAATTCGGCGGCGCCTCGGGCACGCTGGCCGCCCTGGGGTCGGGAGGCCTGGCCGTCGCGGAGGCGCTCGGGGCCCGGCTCGGTCTTGCCGTCCCGGACGCGCCCTGGCACGCGCATCGCGACCGGCTGGCCGCTCTCGCCGCCGCTCTCGGGATCGCGGTGGGCACGCTGGGCAAGGTCGCGCGTGACCTGTCGCTCCTCGCCCAGACCGAAGTCGGCGAGGCCTTCGAAGCGCCCTCCGAGGGCCGCGGCGGCTCGTCCACCATGCCCCACAAGCGCAATCCGGTGGCGAGCTCGGTGGCGCTGGCCGCGGCCACGCGCGCCCCCGGCCTGGTGGCCACCCTCCTGTTCGCGATGCCGCAGGAGCACGAGCGCGGCCTCGGCGGCTGGCCGGCGGAATGGGAGAGCCTGCCCGAGCTGGTGCTCGTCGCGGCGGGAGCGGCGCGCGCGGTGGCGGGCGCCCTCGAAGGCCTGGTCGTGAACCCGGCCCGGATGCGCGCGAACCTCGACGCGAGCCAGGGCCTGCCCCTGGCGGAGTCGGTCACGATGGCGCTGGCCGTCCCCGTGGGCAAGGACGAGGCCCACAAGCTCGTGGAAGCGGCCGCGCGGCGCGCCGTCGACGAGGGGCGGGCGCTGGCCGACGTGCTGGCGGAGGACCCGGCGGTCACGCGCCACCTCGGCGCGTCCGAGATCGCGTCGCGCCTGGCCCCCGAGAACTACCTCGGGGCGGCCCGCGGGATCGTGGAGCGCGTGCTCGCGCGGCGGAAGGCGCGCGGAGCCGGCCATGCCTGAGGTCGAGGTCGAAGGCAGCCGCATCTCGTACGTCGTGGAGGGAGCCGCCGACCGGCCGGTCCTGCTCCTGTCGAACTCCCTCGGGACCACGATCGAGACCTGGGCCCCGCAGGTCCCGGAGCTCTCGCGCCGCTTCCGTCTCGTCCGCTACGACACGCGCGGGGTCGGCCGCTCCGGCGCCGCGCCGGGGCCGTACACGATCGACCGCCTCGGGCGGGACGCGCTGGCCGTGCTCGACGCCGCCGGGGCCGGTCGCGCGCACGTCTGCGGCCTCTCCCTCGGCGGCCAGACCGCGATGTGGCTCGCCGCGCACGCCCCGGAGCGCGTGGACCGGCTGGTCCTGGCCGCCACCGCCGCCCGCATCGGGACCCCCCCGCGGTGGGACCAGCGCATCCGCGACGTGCGTGCCCAGGGCATGCCGGCGATGGCGGAGGCGGCGCTGCCGCGCTGGTTCAGCGAGTCGTTCCGGCGGCGCCACGCCGGGGAGGTCGAGGGGATCCGCGCCATGGTGGCGGCCTGTCCGGCGGAGGGCTACGTCGGGTGCTGCGGCGCGCTGCGCGAGTCCGATCTCGCGGGCATCCTGGGCCGCATCGCGGCGCCGACGCTCGTCATCGCGGGCGTGTACGATCCCGTCACCCCGGTCGAGGCGGCGGAGATGCTGCGGGCGCACATCCGCGGCGCGCAGCGCCTGGTCCTCGAGGCCGCGCACCTGATCAACGTGGAACAGGCGGAGGCCTTCACGGACGCGGTCTCGACGTTCCTCTCTGCTTGAGGTGATCCCAGTGGACGACGACCAGCGGCGGAAGGCGGGGACGGCGGTGCGGCGCAAGGTGCTCGGCGACGCCCACGTCGATCGCGCGCAGGCGACGACGATCCCGCTGACCGCCGAGCTCCAGGACCTCATCACGCGCTACGCCTGGGGCGAGATCTGGACGCGCCCGGGGCTGGACCGGCGGACGCGCCGCCTCCTCGTCATCGGCACCCTGCTCGCCCTCGGGCACTGGAGCGAGTTCTCGATGCACGTGCGCGCGGCGCTTCGCGAAGGCGCCCTCTCGGTGGACGAGGTGAAGGAGGTCGTCCTGCAGCAGGCGATCTACTGCGGCGTGCCCGCCGCCCACGCCGCCCTGTCCGCCCTGCGCGCGGTCGTGGAGGAGCTGGAGGAAGGGCCCGCGCCACGCCCCCGGGCCCGGGGCGGACGCGGGAGCCGGCGCCCTCAGGACCGGTAGCGGCTGTCCAGCTCGCGCAGCCGGTGCCCGGCCGCCTCGAGCTCGCGGCGGAGCGCGCTCAGGGCGAGCGAGCGCTCCAGGCACAGCCCGGCCATGGCCACGCAGACCGACACCGTCCGGATGGAAGTGCCGGCGTAGGCCCATCCGAACCGCCGGGCGAGGACGACCGCGCCCTCCGGCCCGCCCGCGACATGCAGCGGCACCGCCAGCAGCGACATGAACCCGCGGCGGCGGAGGCGGGCCGAGGTCTCGGGGAACCCCGCCGCGCCCTCCGGGGCGTCGATGCGCAGGGGGGCCTCGCGCCGGGAGACGGCGAGGAGCAGGTCGTCGGCGGCGATCGGCGATTCGTCGTCGGTGAAGGTCCAGCGCCGGTACCCGGTGGGCATGGAGAGGGCCAGCTCCCCGGCGTCGAAGGGAGCCAGCCCGGTGAGCGCGTCCTTGAGCGTGGACACGACACCGTCGCCGCCATCCCAGGTCGTGGCGGCCGCGAGCGCGAGCAGCGTCTCGGTCGGCTCCAAGGGTCCCCGCGGGAACACGATTATATCGGGATCCGTTTGACGCGTTCGCGCCCGGCAGTCAGCATGGGTGCGACATGAACATCCTGATCATCGGCGACGTCGTGGGGAGTCCGGGCCGCGGCGTCATGAAGAAGGCCCTGCCTGTCGTGTTCGAGAAATACGACGTCGATTTCTGCATCGCCAACGTGGAGAACGCCGCCGGCGGCTTCGGCGTCACCAAGGAGATCTGCGACGAGATCCTGGACATGGGGGTCGACTGCATGACCTCGGGCAACCACATCTGGGACAAGCGCGAGATCATCCCGATGGTGGACCAGATGCCGCAGCTCCTCCGCCCCCTCAACTATCCCGAGGGCCAGCCCGGACGCGGCCGTTACGTGGGCCGCGGCAAGGACTCCCGGGTGCCGGTGGGCGTGCTCAACCTGAGCGGCCGCGTCTTCATGAACGGGGCGATGGACGACCCGTTCACGCTCGGGGCGCGCGAGGTCGAGTCCCTGCGCCGGGAGGCGGCGGTCATCATCGTGGACATGCACGCCGAGGCCAGCTCGGAGAAGATGGCCATGGGCTACCACCTCGACGGCAAGGTCTCGGCGGTGGTGGGCACGCACACGCACGTGCCGACCTGCGACCACCGGATCCTCCCGCGGGGGACGGCCTACTGCACGGACCTCGGGATGACCGGACCCTACGATTCGGTGATCGGGGTGGAGGCGGAGACGATCGTCCGGCGGTTCATCACCGCCATGCCCGCCCGCTTCGAGACGGCCAAGGGGGACCCGCGCTTCGCGGCCGCGGTGGTGTCCGTGGACCCCAGGACGGGCCGCGCCACCGCCATCGACCGCATGCTGCTGCGCGAGGAGGACGTGGGCCGGCTCTGATCCGCGCAGACCCGTCTAGCTCTTCTCGCGGCCGGCCAGGGCGGCCACCACTTCGACATCGTCCACGAGCAGGACACGAACCCCCGCGAGAGGTTGCGGATCGTCCATGAGGGCATTATGCGGCCATCGGCGCTATGCTGTTTGCCAGGATGCCGGACGCCACCGCCCCCTCCTCGCTGCACAACGTCAGCCTCAAGACGAAGCTGCTCTTGATGATGGTGTCGTTGCTGCTGCTCTCCGTCTCCAGCCTCTTCCTCCTCCACCTCTACAGCGAGCGGCGCCTGATCTCGCAGCTCCGCGACTACACGGAGGACCTCTCCACCGCGATCGAGGTGGCCCAGGAACAGCCGGCGGCGGTGGAGGGGGGCGACGTCCAGACCACCCTCGACCAGTACGCGCAGAAGCTCCGCCAGCTCGGGGTCAAGGACGTGCACGTCTCCTTCGCCGACACCTCGGACGAGGTGCAGGCCTCCACCGACCCGCAGAACGTCGGCAAGCACGTGGTCCGCACGAACAAGACCAAGAAGGGCCCGCGCGAGTACGTGATCCGCGGGGTGCTCGGCGAGGAGAACCTCGGCGCCGGCTCCAAGACCTCCACCCTGACCATCCCGATCGTGGTGGGCGAGCGGCGCATCGGCACCCTGCTCATCCGCAGCACGCTCGAGGACTTCTCCGCCCTGTCGAAGGAGGCGTTCCTGAGCCGGCTGCTGGTGACCCTCGGGGTATTCGCGCTGGGGATCCTGCTCTCCCTCTACCTCTCGTGGTCGCTCATCCGGCCGCTGCACGGCCTCACCGAGGCCGCGCAGAAGGTGGCGGCGGGAGACCTGGCCGTCCAGGTCTCGCCCGCGGGCGGCGGCGAGATCGCGACCCTGGCCCGCAGCTTCAACGAGATGGTGGAGCGCCTGCGCGAGCACCGTGCCCTCGAGGAGCGCCTGCACTTCGCCGAGCGCACGACCGCCCTGGGCCGTCTCGCCTCCGCGGTCGCGCACGAGATCCGCAACCCGCTGAACTTCATCAACCTCTCGATCGACCACGTGCGCGAGCGGCTGGGACCGGAGGAGCCGCGGCAGCGCGAGGACTTCGACCGGATCCTCAGCAACATGAAGGCGGAGATCTCCCGCCTCAACCGGCTGGTCGGGGACTTCCTGTCCTTCGGCAAGCCCATGCGCCTCCACCCCCGCCTGGTGTCGGTGGAGGAGGTGCTGCGCGACGTGGCCTCCCTCGTCGAGCACAAGGCCAAGGACCAGGGCATCGCGCTCGAGATCGCCGCCGACGAGGGCCTGCCGCGCATCGTGGCCGACCCCGAGCTGCTCAAGACCTGCTTCCTGAACCTCATGATCAACGGCGTCGATGCGATGCCGGAGGGAGGCGTGCTCGGCCTCTCCGTGCGTCGGGCGGCCGAGCCGGCCGAGATGCTGGTGGTGACCGTCCGCGACAGCGGCCAGGGCATGTCGCCGGAGGACATCCAGAGCGCGTTCGAGCCCTACTTCTCGACCAAGGACACCGGGTTCGGGCTCGGCCTCGCGCTGACCCGGAAGATCGTGGCCGACCACGGCGGCACCATCGCCCTCGAGAGCGCGCCCGGCCTGGGCACCACCGCCCGCATCACGTTGCCCCTCGTCGCGGAGCGCGCCGGGACGACCTCGTCCCAGGAGGCCCTCGTTTCGTGAAAGGCCGGGTGCTCGTCGTCGACGACGAGCGACGACAGCGGGACATCCTGCAGATGATCCTGGAGGCGGAAGGGTACGAGACCACCGCCGCCTCCAACGGGCGGCAGGCCCTCCAGGCCGCCACCGCCGAGCCCTTCGACGTCGTGCTCACCGACCTGAAGATGCCGGACATGAACGGCATCGAGCTGCTCTCCGAGCTCCCCAAGCAGCCGGCGGGGCCGTGCGTCATCCTGATGACCGCCCACGGCACCATCGACAGCGCGGTGGACGCGATGCGCAAGGGGGCCTTCGACTACCTCACCAAGCCCCTCGAGAAGGACGAGCTGCTCCTCACCCTGCGCCGGGCCATGGAGCGCAGCAACCTCGTGAGGGAGAACCGGATGCTGCACGAGCAGCTCCGCGACCGCTTCCGGCTCGAGAACATCGTGGGGGCGCACGGCTCGATGCAGGACGTCTTCCGGATCGTCCACAAGGTGGCCAGCTCGACGTCCACCGTCCTCATCTACGGCGAGAGCGGCACGGGCAAGGAGCTGGTCGCGCGCGCGCTGCACCACGAGAGCGACCGTGGCGGGCGCCCGTTCTACGCGGTGAACGTGGCCGCCCTCCCCGAGAGCATCCTCGAGGCCGAGCTCTTCGGGTACGAGAAGGGCGCGTTCACGGGCGCGGAGGCCCGCAAGGTCGGCCTGTTCGAGCAGGCCTCGGGCTCGACCCTGTTCCTGGACGAGGTGGGCGACCTCAAGCGCGACCTGCAGGTCAAGCTGCTGCGCGCCCTGCAGGAGCGCGAGATCCTGCGCGTGGGGGGCACCGAGCGCATCCGGATCGACGTGCGCATCGTGGCCGCCACCAACCACGACCTCGAGAAGGCGGTGCGCGAGGGACGTTTCCGCGAGGACCTCTACTACCGGCTCAACGTCATCCCGGTGGCCCTGCCGCCGCTGCGCGACCGGCGCACCGACATCCCGCTGCTCGTCGAGCACTTCATCGCGAAGCACGCGGGCGCGCGCCCGCGCGCGATGAGCGACGACGCGCTCAAGACGCTCATGGCCTACGACTGGCCCGGCAACGTGCGCGAGCTCGAGTCCGTCATCGAGCGCGCGCTGCTCCTGGGCGAAGGCGAGCGCATCCTCACCGCCGACCTGCCGGCGGCGGTGCGGGCGGGGTTCGGGACGCGGCGGGGGCTGCTGGACCTCGACGTCCCGGAGTCCGGGATCGACCTCGAGGAGCTGGAGCGGTCGTTGATCGTCAAGGCGATGCAGAAGTCCGGCGGCAACGTCACCCGCGCCGCCCGCCTGCTGGGCCTCAGCCGCCGCACGCTCCAGTACCGCCTGGAGAAGATACAGGGTGCCCTGGATGGGGCACCTCCTGCACCAAAAGGGGCAGGGTCGTTCTGATCCGGGGATTCGCCCGCCACCGTAAGTCACAGCCCTGCAGTCGTTAACGATCTGCGCCCACGAAATTGTGGCCGTGGCACCGGCCTTGCTCCTTGGAGAGTCGCACGTGGGCGGATGGACCGCCCGCGATGCCAAGGAGATCTGCAAACACATGAAGAAGTTTGCCCTGCTGCTGTCCCTCGTCTTCGTGGCTGGCGTGGCCGTCGCCGACGAGGCGAAGAAGCCCGAGGCGCCCAAGGCGCCCGTCAAGGTCGCCGCCGCGAAGTCCGAGGCGAAGGCCGACACCGCGAAGGTCGCGGAAGCCGGGAAGACGCACGAGGTCACGGCCGAGGTCGTCTCCGTGGACGCCGAGAAGAGCACGATCACGATCAAGGGCGAGAAGGAGAACAAGACCGCTCCGGTGGACGCCAAGGCCGCGGGCGCGCTCAAGACCGTCAAGGCCGGCGACAAGGTCACCCTCACCTGCTGGGACAACGCGAAGGGCGAGCACGTCAAGGTCGTCGCCATCGCGCCGGCCAAGGCCGCCGCTCCCGAAAAGAAGTAGTCACCTTTTCCGTCGAGCCGTACGGGGCGCACGGGCCAGATCGGGCCCGGCGCCCTTTTTGTATTTAGAATGCTCCACGAGATGGAGCAGAAGGGCCTCGACTTCGGGGCGGGCGCGGAGAAGCCCGGCCCCCGCCGCCGCACCTGGACGGTCAGCCAGCTCACTGACCGCCTGCAGGGCGTGCTCGAGACCGAGTTCTTCGACGTCTGGGTGGAAGGCGAGGTCTCGAACCTGACCACGCCCGCCTCCGGCCACTGGTACTTCTCCCTCAAGGACGCGGGTGCGCAGGTGCGGGCGGTGGTCTGGAAGACGGCGGCCCGCCTGATCAAGTTCCGGCCCCGGGACGGCATGAAGGTGCTCGTGCGCGGCGCCGTCCGTGTCTACCCGCCGAAGGGCGAATACCAGATCGCGGTCGAGGTGATCGAGCCGCTCGGCAAGGGATCGCTGCAGCAGGCCTTCGAGGAGCTGAAGGCCCGGCTGGAGCAGGAGGGCCTCTTCGCCGCCGCGCGCAAGCGGCCGCTGCCGATGCTGCCCCGCCGCATCGCCGTCCTCACCTCGCCCACCGGCGCGGTGATCCAGGACATCCTGCGCGTGGTCGAGCGCCGCTACGCGAACCTCGAGATCACGGTCTATCCGGCGCGCGTGCAGGGCCCGGAGGCCACGCCCGAGATCGTGCGCGGCATCCGCGCCCTCAACCGCCTGGGCGGATTCGACGTGCTCATCGTGGCGCGCGGCGGCGGCAGCCTCGAGGACCTCTGGCCGTTCAACGAGGAGCTGGTGGCGCGGGCGCTGGCCGACTCGAAGATCCCGACCATCTCCGCCGTCGGACACGAGACGGACTTCACGATCGCGGACTTCGTGGCCGACGTGCGCGCGCCCACGCCCTCCGCGGCCGCGGAGCTGGTGGTGGGGGCCAAGGACGAGCTGTGGGCGCGCGTGGACGCCCTCCGGCGCCGGGCGGACGCCGCCCTGCGCCTGCGCCTGGCCCGCGTGCGCTCGCGCGTCTCCGCGCTCACCCAGCACCGCGTCTTCGAGGCGGAGCGCGGCCGCCTCCGCAATCACGCCCAGCGTGTCGACGACCTCGCCCGGCGCGCCCAGGCCGGGCTGGTGCGGCGCGTGGAGCGCGCGCGCGACCGCTACCGGCGCGCGGGCGAGCGGCTGGAGGCCTTCCGCTGGGACCGCCAGATCGCGGAGCGCCGCGCCCGCGTCGCCGCGCGGGCGGACCGGCTCTCCGCGCTGGCCCGGCAGCAGGTCACCGCCCCTCGCGGCCGCCTGGCCGCCCTGGCCGGCAAGCTCGACTCCCTCTCCCCGCTGGCCGTGCTCTCGCGCGGGTACGCCCTCGTGTGGGACGCCTCCGGGCGGCTCGTCCGTGACGCGGCGGGCGTGGCCGTCGGGGACCCGCTGCGCATCCGCGTCGGGTCCGGCGCCCTGGCCGCGCGCGTGACCGGGAAGGAGGAGCCGTGAGCGCGGAGGAGACCCCGAGCTTCGAGGCCGCGCTGCTCAAGCTCGACGAGATCGTCCAGAAGCTCGAGAAGGGAGATCTCCCCCTCGAGCAGTCCCTCGTGCTCTACGAGGAGGGGATCCGGCTCTCGCGGCTGTGCCACGCCAAGCTCGAGGAGGCGGAGGGGAAGATCGAGCTGCTGCTCAAGGACGCGCGCGGGGAGATCGCCACCGACGCCGCCGGCCGCCCCAAGAAGACGCCCTTCACGGGCGGGAACGGGTGAGGCGCTGACGGGGGACGGGTCCGCCGGCCTGGAGGCGCGCCGGCGGCTGATCGAGGCCGCCCTGGACTCCTCCCTCCCCCCCGAGTCCGATTGGCCGGCCACCATCCACCGCGCGGTGCGCTACAGCCTGTTCGCGGGCGGCAAGCGCATCCGTCCCCTGCTGGTCCTGGCCGCAGGGGAGGCCGTGGGCGGCCGGACGGAGGCGCTCCTGCCCCTGGCCTGCGCGGTGGAGATGATCCACACCTACAGCCTCATCCACGACGACCTCCCGGCCATGGACGACGACGACCTGCGCCGGGGGAAGCCGACCTCGCACAAGGTGTTCGGCGAGGCCATCGCGATCCTGGCCGGCGACGCCCTCCTGACGCGCGCCTTCCACCTGCTCGTGGACGTGGCCGCCGCCGCCCCCGACGTGGACGTGCGCCGGCGCCTGCGCGCGGCCGCGATCCTCGGGGAGGCGGCGGGGACGTCGGGACTGATCGGCGGGCAGGTGGCGGACCTGGAGGCGGAGGGCGAGGACATCACGATCGGCGCCCTCCAGGGCCTGCATCGCGCCAAGACGGGAGCCCTGCTCCGCGCCTGCGTGGTCGGCGGCGGCGTCCTGGGCGGCGCGGGCGAGGAGGACCTGGACCGCCTTCACCGGTACGGGGACGCGATCGGCCTCGCCTTCCAGGTGGTGGACGACGTGCTCGACGAGACGGCCAGCGCGGCCCAGCTCGGCAAGACGGCGGGCAAGGACGCGGCCGCGGGCAAGGCCACCTACGTGCGCGCGCTCGGGCTGGAGGGGGCGCGCACGGTCAGCCGCGGGCTGCTCGAGGAGGCGCGGGCGGCGATCGCGCCCCTCGGCCCGCGGGCCTCCCTCCTCGGCGCCCTGGCCACCCTGATCGTCGAGCGCGACGCATGAGGAGCCCCTGAGGGGGACGCGGCTCGACGTCTGGCTCGTCGAGCACGGCCTGGCCCCCTCGCGCGAGAAGGCGCAGGCGCTGGTGATGGCTGGACGCGTACGCGTCGAAGGCGCTCCCGCGACCAAGGCGGGGGCGGCGGTGCGGGAGGGCGCGGCGGTCGAGGTCCTTCCCGGGCCCGAGCACGTCTCTCGGGGCGCGATCAAGCTGGCGGGGGCGCTCGACCGCTTCGGCATCGACCCCCGCGGCCGGGTGGCCGTGGACGTCGGCGCGTCCACCGGCGGGTTCACGCAGACGCTGCTCGACCGGGGGGCGGTGCGCGTCTACGCCGTCGACGTGGGACGGGCACAGCTGCACGAGCGGCTGCGCGCGGACGCCCGCGTCGTCGTGCGCGAGCGCGTCAACGCGCGACGTCTCTCCGCGCGCGAGGTGCCGGAGCCGTGCTCTCTGGCCACCGTGGACGTGTCGTTCATCTCCGTGGGCAAGGTGCTGCCGGCCGTGCGCTCGGTGCTGGCGCCGGAGGCGGAGGCGGTGGTGCTCGTGAAGCCGCAGTTCGAGGTCGGGCGCGGGCAGGTCGGCCGCGGTGGTATCGTGAAGGACCCGGAGCGACATCTGCAGGCCTTGCGTGACGTGGCGGCGGCGGCCCAGGCGGAGGCGGCGTTCGCGG
>JBGPBV010000052.1:0-40471 GCA_041481445.1 Vicinamibacteria bacterium | reverse complement strand
CGCCGAAGCGGAGCACTCGCGCCGCGGCCGCCTCTCCGGAGGTGTAGAGGATCGCGGTCACCACGACCGTCAGCAGGAACTGCACGAACAAGGCGCCGACGCCGCCGACGGAGCCGGCGAACCATCGGGCCACGTTGCCGACGTACGGCCTGACCTCCGCCACCAGCCCGGCGCCGCCCGCGGCGGTGAGATCGCGCCACGCGGTCGCGATCCGCTCGCCGATGAACGGCAGCCTCGCCAGCCACCCGGGCAAGGGGGGGAGCTCCAGCGTCATCAGGGACCGGCCCCGCTCGGTGATCGCGGCGGCATTGGATACGATGGCGCTGATCGCCAGCATGAAGGGCAGGATGAAGACCAGGAGCAGCGCGCCCGTCATCACCGTGGCCGCCAGCCAGCGCCGGTTCCAGAGGCGGGCCTGCAGCTTGAGCATCAGCGGCCAGGTCGCGACCGCGATCGTCGTCGCCCACAGCGTCGCGGGCAGGAACGGCCGCAGGATCCACAGCGAGAGCGCGAGGAGCGCGCCGATGAACAGCACCGAGAAGACGAGCCGCGGGAGGTCGCGTGGAGTGTCCATGGAGCGGTCCCGGCGAATGGTATCCGGTGCGTCGGCCGCCAAGTATGAGACCAAGGTCCCATAGACGTAGGATGGGGCCGTTTCTATCGTCCGCGGCGGTGCGCCCGGCGGGCCGGAGGCCGGGTTGCGCCACCCAAGAGGGCCACGGGTGAATCTCGTCCCGAACATCTTCGCCCCCGTCTCCGGTCACGCCCGGGCGCTCTACACCTACTCGATGCTCGTGCTCGGCATCACCGGGGCCATCTTCGTCGTGGTGGCCAGCCTCCTGGCCTATGCGGTCGTGCGCTTCCGGGAGCGTCCCGGCGACGAGCGGGTCGAGCCGCCGCAGATCTACGGCAGCGACCAGGTCGAGATCGCCTGGACGGTCATCCCCGTCCTGATCGTGATCGTCCTCGCCCTCGTCACCACCCGCACCATCCACGCGGTCCAGGACGCGCCGAAGCCGCCGGGCGCCATCGAGGTGACGGCGATCGGCCGCCAATGGTGGTGGGAGCTGCGCTACCCGGACCTCGGCATCGTCACCGCGAACGAGCTGCACATCCCCGTCAGCGACCCGCGGAACCCCACGCCGACCTACCTGACGCTGCTCTCCGCGGACGTGGCCCACAGCTTCTGGGTGCCGCGCCTGGCCGGCAAGACCGACCTCATCCCGAATCGCGTCAACCACACCTGGATGGACCCGGAGCAGCCGGGGCTCTACCTCGGCCAGTGCTCCGAGTACTGCGGCACCCAGCACGCGAAGATGCTGCTGCGGGTCTACGTCCATACCCGCGAGGACTTCGCGAAGTGGGTGGCCACCCAGAAGGAGGCCCCGGTCGCGGAGCCAAAGGCGGCGGCCGGACGGCACGTCTTCGAGACCACGGCCTGCCTCAACTGCCATGCCGTGCAGGGAACGGTGGGCAACGGCCGCTTCGGACCCGACCTGACCCACCTCATGAGCCGGGAGACCCTGGCCTCGGGTGCGGCCCTCAACACGCCCGAGAACCTGAGGACGTGGATCCGGGCCCCCGAGCGGCTCAAGCCCGGCTCGCTGATGCCGGCCATGCAGCTCGAGGACCGCGAGCTGGACGACCTCGTGGCCTACCTGGTCACGTTGAGGTAGGCACCGTGGTGGAGATCCAATGACGTCCGACAGCCTCACCCTCGGCGGCGCCGGCGCGGCGGACGCGCGGGACGGGACCTTCCTGGAGACGCTCCACGACTGGGTCGTCACCGTCGATCACAAGCGGCTCGGCCTCCTCTACATCGTCTACGGGATCGTCTTCCTGGCCGTGGGCGGCCTCGAGGCCACGATCATGCGCGTGCAGCTCGCGGCGGCGAACCTCCACGTCGTCTCCCCCCAGGTCTTCAACCGGATGATGACGATGCACGGCACGACCATGGTGTTCCTGGTCGGGGTCCCGATCCTGTTCGGGTTCGGCAACTACCTGGTGCCCCTGATGGTGGGCGCGCGCGACATGGCCTTCCCGCGCCTGAACGCGCTCGGCTTCTGGCTCACCGCGTTCGGCGGTTTCCTCCTCTACTTCAGCTTCCTCGGGGGGGACGGGCTCTACGGCGCGGGGAGCGCGCCGGACGTGGGCTGGTTCGCCTACGCGCCGCTGACCTCGACCGCGTTCTCCAAGGGGCACAGCACCGACTACTGGACGCTGGCCATCCTCCTCGGCGGCTTCGGCACCATCGGCACCGCCATCAACATCATCACCACCGTCCTCTGCCTGCGCTGCCCGGGGATGACGCTGGGCAAGATGCCGCTCGCCGTCTGGATGTTCTTCACCATGTCCGCCATGACCCTGGTGGTCATGACCCCGCTCTCCGCCGCCCAGATCATGCTCTGCATCGATCGCTACCTGGGCGGCCACTTCTTCGACACCCAGGCCGGCGGCTCCGCCGTCATCTGGCAGCACTTCTTCTGGATGTTCGGCCACCCCGAGGTCTACGTGCTGATCATCCCGGGCTTCGCCTTCGCCTCCGAGATCATCCCCGTCTTCTCGCGCAAGGCCATCTTCGGCTACCCGGCCATGGTGGCGGCCACCACCGGGATCGGCTTCCTGAGCATGGGGGTGTGGGCCCACCACATGTTCACGGTCGGGATGTCGTCGCACGCGAACACGTTCTTCGCGCTCATCACCATGGCCGTGGGCATCCCCACCGGCATCAAGATCTTCAACTGGCTGGGCACGATGTGGGGAGGCAAGATCCGCTTTGCCACGCCCATGATGTTCTGCCTGGGCTTCCTCTTCCAGTTCCTGATCGCCGGCCTCACCGGGATCATGCTGGCCGCCGTCCCCTTCGATTGGCAGCTCTCCGACTCGTACTTCGTGGTCGCGCACTTCCACTACGTCCTGCTCGGCGGCCTCCTCATGACGATCTTCGCCGCCATGTACTACTGGTTCCCCAAGGCCACCGGCAAGATGCTCAGCCAGACCCTGGGCCGCTGGCACTTCTGGCTGTTCGTGATCGGCTTCCACCTGACGTTCGACACCATGCACATCCCCGGAATCCTCGGGATGCCGCGGCGCATCTACACCTACGAGGCGGACCGCGGCTGGGACGTCTTCAACCTGATCTGCACGGTGGGGGTCGCCTTCCAGGCCCTGGCCATCGTCCTCTTCCTCTGGAACGTCGTCCGGTCCCTCCTCTGGGGCAAGGACGCGGGCAACGACCCCTGGGACGCCTGGACGCTCGAGTGGGCGGTCAGCTCGCCGCCGCCCCACTACAACTTCGCGCTGCTCCCGGTGGTGAGGAGCCGGCGTCCGCTCTGGGACTTCAAGCACCCGGAGGACCCGGACTGGCTCTATGAGTGACGGACCGGGCGCGATGAGCGCCCGCACCGCGCCCATCCTGCCCGCGCCCGCGAGCTGGAGGCTGCCCGATCGCGGGATCGTGGGGATGGTCTCGCTGATCGTGGCCGAGACCGCGATCTTCACGATCTTCGTCGTGGCCTACCTCTACTATCTCGGCAAGAACCTCTCCGGTCCCGAGCCCCGCCAGGTCCTGGAGGTGCCCGTCTTCATCTCGATCTGCCTGTGGGCGAGCAGCGCCACCGTGGAGCTGGCCGTGCGGGCGCTGCGGCGGGGGAGCACGCGCCCGTTCGGCCTCTGGTGGCTCGCGACCATCGTCCTGGCCGCCGTCTTCCTGGGGGGCACCGCGCGCGAGTGGTACCACCTGATCTACGTGGAGGGATTCACCATCCGCACGAACCTCTTCGGGACCACGTTCTACTCGCTGGTGGGCCTCCACGCCTTCCACGTGATGGTGGGCCTCGTGGGCCTGGCCCTGGTCCAGGCCTTCGCCTTCCTCGGCCGGGTGGGTCCCGAGCACGCCCACCGCACGCACGTCCTCGGCCTGTACTGGCACTTCGTGGACGCGGTCTGGGTCGTGGTGTTCACGGTCGTGTACGTGATCGGGCGCTGAGCATGTCGGCACCGACGCGCAAGACGCTCGAGGACTTCAACGCCGAGCGGCCCAAGACCGTCGACCTGCCCGCCCCGACCGCGTGGCCGCTGGTGGTGAGCTTCGGGGCGACGCTCCTCGCCGCCAGCCTCGTGACCCACCTCGCGCTGGGCGTGGCGGGGGCGCTGCTCCTGATCGTCGGATGCGTGGGCTGGTTCCGGGACGTCCTGCCCCACGAGCGGCACGAGACCGTGCCCGTGGAGCCCGTCGTGGAGTTCCCCACGTCCATCCGCGAGCAGGTCGCGCGTCTGGACGTCGGCCAGGTCAAGCACCGGCTCCGCCTGCCCGTCGAGACCCATCCCGTCTCCGCGGGGATCAAGGGCGGGATCGCGGGCAGCGTGGCCATGGCCGTGCTCGCCAGTCTCTACGGCGTCCTCGTCCAGCGCAGCCTCTGGTACCCGATCAACCTGCTGGCCGCCGGCGTCTCCGCGGAGATGGCCCGGCGGCCCCCGTCCGCCCTGCGCGGCTTCAGCCTGGAGGGCCTCCTCCTGGGCATCGTGATCCACGGCTTCACCTCCCTCATGGTTGGGCTCCTCTACGGCGTGATGCTCCCGATGTTCCCGCGGCGGCCGATCCTGCTCGGCGGCGTCATCGCTCCCCTGATGTGGACGGGCCTCCTGCGCGCCACCCTCGGGGTCGTGAACCCCACCCTCGACGCGCTCATCGACTGGCGCTGGTTCGTGGCCTCGCAGATCGCGTTCGGCATCGTGGCCGGCGCCGTGGTCACGCGCACGGCCATGGTGAAGACGATGCAGTTCGCTCCCCTCGCCGTCCGCGCCGGCCTCGCCGGCCAGGGGAGCGCCTTCAAGGGCGAGGGGGAAGAGTGACGGGGGAGCGAGCGGCGCCGGCCGCGCTCCTGGCCTCGGCCCTGCTCCTGGCCGGATGCCATGGCTTGCCGGGCCGGCCCCGGCCCGAGGACCGTGAGGTCAGGCCGGACAAGGTGGAGGACTTCAAGGTCCTCTACGCCGAGAACTGCGCGGGGTGCCATGGCACGGAGGGAAGAGGCAGCGCCGCCCTCGGCCTGTCCAACCCCGTCTACCTCGCGATCGCGGACGACGCCACGCTCAGGCAGGTCATCACCCACGGCAGGCGGGGCACGGCGATGTCCGCCTTCGCGCGCAGCGCCGGCGGCATGCTGACCGACCGCCAGGTCGAGGTGCTCGTGACCGGGATCCGGGGCTGGGCCCGGCCACCGGCCGTCGCGGGGGCGGCGCCTCCGGCCCACGCGGGCGCCCCGGGAGATGCGGTCCGGGGTGCGCAGGCCTACGTGACCTACTGCGCCTCCTGCCACGGGCCCGAGGGCAAGGGCGGGCCCAAGGGCAGCTCGATCGTGGACGGCTCGTACCTCGGCCTCGTGAGCGACCAGGGCCTCCGCACCGTCGTCATCGCCGGCCGGCCCGAGATCGGACAGCCCGACTGGCGAAACGACGTGCCCGGCCGGTCCATGACCGCCGAGGAAGTGACGGACGTCGTGGCCTGGTTGGCGTCGCAGCGCCCGGCGACGCCGGGCCAGCCCTACCCGGGCCGATGACGGCTTCAGAGGGGGAGGCAATGGTGGAAGAGAAGGACCGCGAGGCGGGACCGTCCTCGCCCTCGCGGCGCGGCGCGCTCATGAAGCTCGGGATCGCGCTCAATGCCGTCGCCGGCGCCTTCTTCGCCGCCCCGATCGTCGGCTACCTGTTCTCGGCCGCCCACCTCAAGCGGATGCGCCAGAGCGTGTCCTGGGTCTCGCTGGGACGGCTCGAGCTCTTCCCGGAGGGCGAGACGCGCCTGGCCGTGTTCCGGAACCCCTTCACGCGGCCCTGGGACGGCGCCACCGGGGACATCCCGTGCTGGGTGCGCCGCCTGGCCGGCGAGCGCTTCCAGGTGTTCGCCATCAACTGCGTCCACCTCGGCTGCCCGGTGCGCTGGTTCCCGCAGTCGGGGCTCTTCCTCTGCCCCTGCCACGGCGGGGCCTACTACGCCGACGGCGCGCGCGCGTCCGGTCCGCCCGAGCGCGGCCTGTTCGAGTACAAGTACAAGGTCGATCAGGGCCAGGTCTGGATCATGGCCGGGATGATGCCGACGCTCGGCCACGTCGAGCAGTCGTCGCTTCCGGGGACGCGGCCGTGCGCCTGATCCGGGCGGTCTGGGGCTGGCTGGATCACCGCCTGCAGGTCGGGGCGACGATCCGCGAGACGGCCGAGCACCCGGTGCCCAGCCGCACCGCGAGCTGGTGGTACGTCTTCGGGAGCGCGGGCCTCGTCCTCTTCGTCCTGCAGGCGGCCACCGGCATCTGCCTCGCCCTGGTCTACGTGCCCTCCGCCGACCAGGCCTTCACGAGCCTGCAGGTGCTGAACTACGAGCAGCCCCTCGGCTGGTACCTGCGCGCGATGCACGGCTGGGGCTCGAACTTCATGGTCGCGATCGTCCTCCTCCACATGGTCCAGGTCGTCCTCTTCGGGGCCTACAAGTACCCGCGCGAGCTGACCTGGATCGTCGGCGTCTTCCTGCTCCTGTGCACGCTGGGGCTGGCCTTCACCGGCCAGATCCTGCGCTTCGACCAGGACGCCTACTGGGGTCTCGGCATCGGGGCCTCCATCGCCGGCCGCACCCCGCTCATCGGGGCCCGCGTCGTCCAGATCATGCTGGGCGGGCCCATCATCGCGGGGGAGACCCTCACGCGCTTCTTCGCCCTGCACGTGTTCGCGATCCCGGGCACGCTCACCGCGCTGGTGGCCGTCCACCTCCTGATGGTCGTGAAGCTCGGCGTGAACGAGTGGCCGATGCCGGGACGGATCGTGCGCCGGGCGACGTACGTGAAGGAGTACGAGGCGCTGGTCCACCGCGACGGCGTCCCCTTCGTGCCGGTGGCGTTCTGGAAGGACCTCGTGTTCGCGGCCGTCCTCATTGCCGCGGTCATGGTGTGCGCGGCCGTCCTGGGGCCGTTCGGCCCCAAGGGCGAGCCCGACCCCACGATCGTCCAGACCATCCCCCGCCCCGACTACTTCTTCCTCTGGATCTTCGCGGTCTCGGCGCTGCTCCCGCCCTCCCTCGAGACGCCCGCGCTCCTGATCGGGCCCGTGCTCGGCGTGGCCGCGCTGCTGCTGCTTCCGTTCATCGCGGGAGAGGGCGAGAAGAGCTGGCGCCGGCGGCCGGTGACCCTCCTCACGATGGTGCTCGTGGGGGTCTCGCTGGGGACGTTCACCCGGCTCGGCGTGCGCTCGCCGTGGTCGCCGTCCATGGAGGCCTGGAGCTCGCTGCCCGTCCCTCCGCACCTGCTCGAAGGCCGCACCGCCCTCGAGCGCCAGGGCGCGCTCGTGTTCCAGGACAAGCAGTGCCGGAACTGCCACGCGCTCGGCCGCGGCGGGGGAGAGCGCGGCCCCGCCCTGGACGACGTCGCGGTGCGGCTCACGCGCGACCAGCTCATCCGCCAGGTCCTGCAGGGCCGCGGCAACATGCCGGCCTACGGCAAGAACCTCCGCCCCGCGGAGACCACGGCGCTCGTGGCCTTCCTGGAGACCCTCGCCCCCAGGGGTCAGCGCCCGGCCCGCGACGCCACCGAGCCGGCGGCCAGGCCGGCCTCCGGCGCCCGCCCCTGAAGCCGTCCGGGAATGGAAGCCTCCACTCTCGGCGCTCTCGCCCGCTCCTGGTCCTTCGAGCCGCGCCTCCTGGCCGGGGTGCTCCTGCCCGCGGCCCTATACATAAGAGGATGGCGCCGGCTGGCCGCGCTACACGCGACGCACCTGCCCCCGGCACGTCTGGCCGCGTTCCTTGGCGGCCTTTGCGCGCTCTTCCTGGCCCTCGCCTCGCCCCTCGACGCCTTCGCGGGCCTCCTCCTCTCCGCCCACATGGCGCAGCACCTCCTGCTCATGGCGGTGGCGCCGCCTCTGCTCCTGCTCGGCGCGCCCCTCATCCCGCTGCTCCGCGGCCTTCCCCGGTGGGCGGCCCGTGACGCGCTCGGACCGTTCCTGGCCTGGCCGCCCCTGCGTCGCTTCGCGCGCGGCCTGACGCACCCGCTGCCCGCCTGGATCACGATGGCGGCGGCGACCATCGGCTGGCATCTCCCGCCCGCCTATCAGCTCGCGCTGCGCTCGCCGTTCTGGCACGGGCTGGAGCACGCCTGCTTCTTCTGGGCCGCGATCCTGTTCTGGTGGCCGGTCGTGCGTCCCTGGCCGAGCCGTCCCCAGGTGACGGCCTGGGCGCTGCCCCCGTACCTGCTCCTGGCCGACCTCCTCAACACCGCGCTCGCCGCCTTCTTCACGTTCTCCGACCGCCTGCTCTATCCCGTCTACGGCGGGGCTCCGCGCCTTTTCGGCCTCTCCGCCCCCGACGACCAGGTACTGGCCGGCGTCCTCATGTGGGTCCCGGGCTCCGTCGCCTTCCTCCTTCCCGCCGTCGTCATCACCTGGCGGCTGCTGTCGCCGCCGGCCCCCGATACCGCGCGGCCGCCGGTGCGCCGGCCTTCGGTGGTGGTTCCACGGGCCGGCTTCGACCTGCTCCGGGTACCCCTCGTGGGATCCCTGCTCCGCGCCCGCTACGGGCGCCGGATCCTCCAGTCGGTCATGCTCGTGCTGGCGGCGGCGGTGGTCTGGGACGGCTTCACGGGTCCCACGCTCGCGCCGATGAACCTGGCCGGCGTGCTGCCCTGGACGTACTGGCGCGCGCTCGCCGTGGTGGCCCTGCTCGTCGCCGGCAACGTCTTCTGCATGGCCTGTCCCTTCATGCTGCCGCGCGAGATCGGCCGCCGGCTGGGCCTCGCCACCCGCCGCTGGCCGCGCGGCCTGCGCTCGAAGTGGCTGGCCGTCGCCCTCCTGGGCCTCTTCTTCTGGGCCTACGAGGCCTTCTCTCTCTGGGACTCTCCGGCGGCCACGGCCGCGATCGTCCTCGCCTACTTCGCGGGCGCGCTGGTGGTGGACTCCGTGTTCCGCGGCGCCAGCTTCTGCAAGTACGTCTGCCCCATCGGTCAGTTCCACTTCGTGGGCTCGCTCGTCTCCCCGCTCGAGGTGAAGGTGCGCCGGCCCCAGGCCTGCGCCGCCTGCACGACCCACGACTGCCTGCGCGGCCACGCGGGGCAGCGCGGCTGCGAGCTGGCGCTCTACCTGCCGCGCAAGAGGGGCAACCTGGACTGCACGTTCTGCCTGGACTGCGTGAAGGCCTGCCCCCACGACAACGTCGGCCTCCTGGCCGTGGTGCCCGCGCGCGACCTGGTGCGGGACCCGCTGCGGTCGGCGGTCGGGCGCCTCTCGCGCCGCCCGGACGTGGCCACGCTGGCCCTGGTCTTCGTGTTCGGCGCGTTCTTGAACGCAGGCGCGATGGTCGCGCCCACGCGCGCCTGGATGCAGGCCACCGCCGCCCGCCTCGGCTTCGCCTCGAACCTGCCCGTGACGACGGGCCTCTTCGCCGCCGTGCTCCTCCTGGCCCCGCTGCTCGTACGGTCCGGGGCCGCCGCCCGCCGCTTCTCCCTCGCCCTGGTTCCGCTCGGGCTCGCGATGTGGACGGCGCATTTCCTCTTCCATGGGCTCTCGGCCTGGAGCGCGCTGGGGCCGGTCGCGCGGCGGATGGCGGGCCCCTGGGGAGGGACGGCGCCTCTTCCCGCGGCCTGGGCGATGGCGCGTCCGCTCCTGGACGCGCCCGGGATGCTCGCCCTCGAGGTGTTGCTGCTCGACGCCGGCCTGCTCGTCACCCTCTACGTGGGCTGGCGGATCGCCTGCGCGCTCGCGCCGCGGACGCGAGCGTCGCTGGCGCTGCTCCTGCCCTGGGCCTTTCTGGCCGTGGCGCTCTATGGCGCGGGAGTCTGGGTCTTCCTGCAGCCGATGCCCATGCGGGGCATGGTCCACTGATGTCGATCTCTCGCGCGCTCGCCCTCGGTGCCCTCGCCGTCCTGCTGCCGGCTTTCGCCCGCGCGGATGGGGGCGCCGTGCGCCTGCGCGGAGGATCGGAGGCCTGGGTGGTGACCGTCTTCACGGCCCCCGACCTGCGTGTGGGCCCGGTGGACGTGAGCGTGCTCGTGCAGGAGCGGGAGTCGGGCCGGGCGCTGCTCGACGCCGACGTCACGGTCACCCTCCAACCGCCGGAAGGCGAGGCGGTCCGAGTGCCCGCGACCCGCGCCCGGTCCACGAACAAGCTGCTCCTGACCGCCCTGGCCGACCTGCCCGTGCCCGGGAGCTGGACCCTTCTGGTGTCGGTGCAAAGGGCAGGTCAGGCGACGTCGCTGAGGGGCGAGCTGCCGGTCGGGCCGGCCTTCTCGCGGCTCTCGAGCCTCGGCGTTCTCCTGGGGCTCCCGCCGGTCGTGACCGCGCTGTTCGCGTGTCATCAGGCCCTCGCGCGGCGGCGGAGAGGCCGGCGCTGAGAGGCCGTTCAGCGCAGCAGGCCCTCCTTCTTCATCTCGCTCACCATCTTGCCCACCAGCTCCTGGAGGATCTTGTGGACGTCGGTGGGGTTCGTGATCCGGACCTGCGCGGCCCACACGAGCTTGTTCTGGCGGAGGCTGTAGACGAGGGTCTCGACGCTGAGGATGGTCTCCATCTTGACGTAGCCGGGATCGTACATGCCACCCCAGCCGTATCCCCAGTAGCCGCCGTAGAACGTGCTGTAGCTGGGCCCCGCGTAGTACGTGGCGGGTGAGCCGCTGAACTGCTGGTCGCGCCCGAGCACCCTCATCACGACCGCGGCCGCCACCCCCTCCTGCTCGAGCTTGGCCCTCACCTTGGCCTCGTCGCGTATCTCGGTCGTCGGGACGAGGCTGTAGATGGGCACGCCCTGGACGCCGAGCTTGGTCAGCTCGACGGCGAGGACGTGCTCGATCCCCTGCCGCATCGTCTCGTCCGGGATCACGATCGCCGACACCACCTTCTGGCCGGCGAGGCGCCCCGGCTGCGCGTCGGGCGCCTTCCAGGTGCTGACCAGCTTCGTGCCGGCCCACGCGTTCGCGCCCATGAGGACGGCGCAGGCGACGGCGGCCGTCCGGGCGATTCTCACCATGTCGGTCTCCTTTCGGGAGGCGCGACCATGCTACCCTCTGCCCGTCGTCGGCGGGGAGATCCATCCCGCGGGGAGGCGAACATGGCCTGGTTGCGGACGGGCGCGCGTGCCGAGGTGGCCGTCCTCCTCGCCCTCGCTTTCGGGGCGCCGGCGCCGCGGGCGGCCGCGCAGGCCTCGCCCCCGGCCGCTCCCGCTCCCGCGTCTCCCGACTCCGGGCGCCCACACAAGAGCGTTTACGGCAAGCTGTCCAGCATCGACAAGTCCCTCAATGGCGTCGTCATGAAGACGGACGCCGGCGATCGCCTGGCCTGGCGATTCAGCCCGAAGGTGGTGGCCGAGGCCGCGCAGTTCAAGCCCGGCGATCCCATGATCGTGATCTACCGCCAGATCTCGTCCAGCGAGAAGAGGGTCACCGCGCTGGCTTTCCCCGGCTCCGCCGCCACTCCCATCTACGTGAACACGACCGGATCGCGCGTCGTGGTGCGCAGCAGCGCGGCCGCGGACGGCGTCTGCGGCCCCGAGGCCGGTCACGTCAGCGAGTCCGTCATTCCCGTCGACGGCCTGGCCGAAGTGCTGGAGGCGTGCTGGTGCTGCGCGGTGCCCGGCGAGAGCTGCACGCCGGGAAACAAGTCGGGCCAGGGCCGCGCGCTCCTCGTGAACTGCTTCAAGTAGGGCATGAGGTCCGCGGTGGGACGCGGCGCCCTGCTCGTGGTGCTGGCCGGCGCGGGCGTCTGGACGGCCTGCGACCGCCGCGCCGTCGAGCCGGTGGCCCCGCCGCCCCGGACCGAGGCCGTGGCCGAGCCGGCGTTCGCGCCTACCGTGCCCGCGGTGACGTCTCCGCCCGGTCCGGCTCCCGCCGGCATGGTCTGGATTCCCGGCGGTGAGTTCTCGATGGGAGCGGCCGACCCGCGCTCCCTCGATCACGGGGGCCACGAGCCCATGGCCGACGCGCGGCCCATCCACCGCGTCTACGTCGACCCCTTCTGGATGGACGCCACCGAGGTCACTAGCGACGAGTTCGCGCGCTTCGTGAAGGCGACCGGGTACGTCACCGTGGCCGAGACGAAGCCGACGCGGGCCGAGTTCCCCACCGCGCCCGAGGAGAACCTGGTGGCCGGCTCCGTCGTCTTCAGCCCGTCCCCGGAGGAAGTCCCCCTCGACAACCACTACCGCTGGTGGAGCTACGTGCCGGGCGCGAGCTGGCGCCATCCGCAGGGACCCGGCACCGACCTGCGCGGCCGCGACAAGTATCCCGTGGTCCAGGTGGCCTACGAGGACGCCGAAGCCTTCGCCCGGTGGGCGGGCAAGCGCCTGCCCACGGAGGCGGAGTGGGAGCTCGCGGCGCGCGGCGGGCTGGCCGGCAAGCTCTACCCGTGGGGAGACGAGCTCAAGCCGGGAGGCCGCTGGGCGGCGAACATCTACGAGGGGCGGTTTCCGGTGAAGGGCGCCGAGCGCGGCGAGGACGGGTTCATCGGCCTGGCCCCGGTCGCGCAGTTCCCGGCCAACGCCTACGGCCTCCACGACGTGGCCGGCAACGCGTGGGAATGGGTCAGCGACTGGTACCGCCCGGACTACTATGCCTCCCTGGCCGCGGCCGGCGTCGCCCGCAACCCCCGCGGGCCGGCCGACAGCTTCGATCCCGCGGAGCCGGGCGAGAAGAAGCGCGTGCATCGCGGGGGCTCGTTCCTGTGCACGGAGCAGTACTGCACGCGCTACATGATCGGGACGCGGGGCAAGGGCGAGGTGCGCACGGGCTCCAACCATCTGGGCTTCCGATGCGTGCGGGCCCCCGGGACTCCGGGCTAGGAAGAGGACCGCGCGGCGGCGGCGATCCCCAGGGTCCCGGCCATGCGCACGAGGTCGGCCAGGGAGTCCGCCTCCATCTTCTCCATCACCCGCGCCCGGTGGACCTTGATCGTCTTCTCGGTGGTGCCCAGCTCGTAGCCGACCTGCTTGTTGAGCAGGCCGGAGGCCACGAGGGCGAAGACCTCGCGCTCGCGGGGGGTGAGCCGGGCCAGGCGCGCGGCCAGGGTCTCCTTCTCGCGCCGGGCCGCCTGCCGCTCGCGATAGGCGGTCAGGGCCCGCTGCACGGCGTCGATGAGCTCCCCGTCCGCGAGCGGCTTCTCGAGGAAGTCGACGGCGCCCCTCTTCATCGCGCGCACGCTGCTCGTCACGTCGGCATGGCCGCTGATGAAGAGCAGCGGCAGGTCCAGGCCGCGGCGCGCCAGCTCGTCCTGCAGGTCGAGCCCGGTCCGGCCCGGCATCCGCAGGTCCGCCACCACGCAGGCCGGCTCCTGGCCGTCCAGGGCGAGGAGGAGCGCGTCCGCGGAGGGGAAGCTCGCCACCTCCAGGCCCACCGCGCGGAGCAGGCGCGTGAGGCCACGGCGCACGGCGGCATCGTCGTCCACCAGGAAGACGCGACCGCCGCCGGGCACGGTCTCGGCGCGTGCGGCCGGACTCATGCGCTCATTCCCGGGCCGCTGGCGCTGGCCTGGCTGCCCGCGGTGGGGAGGGTGAACCGGACGACGAGGCCGCGGGCTCCGCCCCGCCGTGCCTCGATGTGTCCGTGGTGGTCCTGGATGATGGAGCGGCTGACGGAGAGACCCATGCCGAGGCCGTTCTCCTTCGTGCTGAAGAAGGGCGTGAAGAGCCGGTCCAGCACCTCCTGGGACACGGGGGGGCCGGCATCCTCGATGGACACCACGACACCCTCCTTCTCTCGCAGCGTGCGCACGACCATGCGGCGCTCGGGCCTGGGAACGCACCGCATGGCCTCCATGCCGTTGTGGACGAGGTTGAGGACGACCTGCTGGATCTGGATGGCGTCTCCCACGCACAGCGTGACGCCCGGCGCGAGGTCGAGGCTCAGGGCCACGTCGTTCTCCAGGGCGGCCGCTCGCACCAGCCCCTCCACCCCTCGTATGGCCTGGTTGACGTCGAGGGGCGCCTTCTTCGATTCGTCCTTCCGGATGAGGTCGCGCAGGTGCCGGAGGATCTCGCCCGCCCGCGCGGCGTCGTGGGCGATGTCCGAGAGGGTCTCCTGCACGTCCTCGGACACGCCCGCCGAAGGCGAGCGCGACGCGGAGTAGAGCCGGAGGGCGGCGCGCGCGTTGCCGAGCAGGGCGGTGAGGGGCTGGTTCAGCTCGTGGGCGAGTGAGGTCGCCATCTCGCCGAGGGTGGACACCTGCAAGGCGTGGGCGAGCTGGTCGTGCTGGCGGTGCAGCTCCTCCTGGGTGCGGACGCGCTCGGTCACGTCCTGCACGAAGGCATGGAACCCCAGGACGCGCCCGGTCTCGTCCGCGTGGGGGACGAGGGTGGCGGACAGGCGCCGCCGCCCCGCCCCCGGCCCGCCCACGGCCAGGTCGAAATCCACGCGCTCACCGCCTTGCGCCATTTCCATGGACTCGCGTACCCGTGAGTAGATCCCGGGAGGCAGGATCTTGTCCACTGCCTGCCCCTCCAGCTCGGCCCGCGGCCGCCGGAACCGCTCCTCCAGGGCCCGGTTGCAGAGCTGGAGGCGGCCCTCCGCGTCCACGTACGCGAGCATGATGGGGAGCGCGTCGGCCATGAGCCGGAGCTGGCGCTCGCGGCGCATCAGCGCCTCCTGCGCCGTCTCACGCCCGTGCGCCTCGCGCTCCCGCATCGTCTCCGCTCCCTGCGGGCGGAACACCCCGCGCGCGTCGCCGCGACGGCGGCGCGCTCGTCGAAGAGGTCAGATGATGGCTAGCGGGGAGTGTGGCGATGTCGACCCGGGGATTCCATGGGACCTTGGTCGTATGTCCCCTCAGGATCCAGGCGATGTCGAGCCGGACGGGCCCAGGGGAAGGGAGAACGTGAACGTGGCTCCCGGCCCCACGTTGTCGCCCGCCCAGATCCGGCCCCCGTGCGCCTCGACGATGGAGCGGGCGATGGACAGGCCCATGCCCATCCCCGCCGGCTTGGTGGTGTAGAACGGCTCGAAGACCCGCTCCGGCCTGCCCTGGCGCAAGCCGGTGCCCGTGTCGCGCACGGAGAGATGGACGTCCGGCGCGATGATCACCGTGGAGACGAGGACGGTCCGTCGCTCGGGAGGGTAGTCCGCCATGGCGTCCATGGCGTTGAGCAGGAGGTTCAGCACGACCTGCTGGATCTGGATGCGGTCCCCGCTCACCATCGACGGCTGGGGCGCCAGCTCCACCCGGATCGACACGTTGCGGATGGTGGCGTCACTGCCTACCAGCCGTACCATGTCGGTGGCCAGGAGGTTGAGGTCGAGCGGGGCGTGCTCCGGCTCGCCCTTCCGCAGCAGCTCCCGCAGCCGGCGGATCACCTCGCCCGCGCGCTTGTCCTCCTCGACGATGTCGTCGAGGATTTCGCGCATCTCCCGGGGATCGGCCCCTTCGTCCAGGAGCATCCGGGCGGCCTGGGCGTTGGCCAGGATCGCGGTGAGGGGCTGGTTCAGCTCGTGGGCCAGCGACGTCGTCAGCTCGCCCACCGTCGAGACGCGGAGGAAGTGGGCGAGCTCCTCGCGGCTGCGGCGCGCCTCGTCCTCCGCGCGGCGGCGCTCCGGGACGTCGACGTGGGCGGCGACCGCCCCTCCTTCCGGCCGGCGCAGCGGCACCACCGACAACATGAACCAGCGCTCGCCCGCCTCGGTGCGGCACGGATACTCGAGGGTGAAGGACGGGCGGGTGCCGGCCAGGACGGCCTGCACCCCCGCTCCCGCCTCCGGCGTGTCGGGCAGCCCCGAGCCGGCCGCTCGCCGGCAGGCCTCGGCGTACGACAGGGTGGCGCCGCCCGCCCCCGGCGCGTCGGGGCCGGGGACTCGTGCCGCCGCCGGCCAGGTCTGGTTGGCGGCGATGATGCGGCCGCTGCGGTCGAGCACGGCGACCTGGCCGGAGAGGGAGGCGAGGATGGACGATTTCATCTCCTCGCCCGCGCGCAGCGCGTCCTCGCTCTGCTTGCGCGCGAGCGCGCTCGCGAACACTTCCGCGATCAGGTGGAGCCGGGTGGCCGGCTCCTCGTGGCCGCGCACCTCCGCGGACCGGCCGACGAAGACGAGGGTCCCGAGCAGGGTGTTCCCGGCCTGGAGGGGTATGCCGAGGGTCCAGCCGCCGTCGTCCTCGATCCGCCAGTCCTCGTGGCGCGCCGCGTGCTCGAGGAGCTCCGGCGGCGACCAGCCGGGCGGGGGCCCGCCCCGCGTGTCTCCGGAGGCAGACCAGTGCGCGACGAGCTCCAGGCGCTGCGCGTCCGTGGAGACGCGAAAGAGGAGAACGCCGGCCAGGCCCGAGTAGTTCCCGGCCTGGCGGAGCTGGGCCTCGAAGGCGGCGTCCATGGCGTTGCTCGGCAGATGGACGAACGCGGCGGAGATCCGGGAGAGAAGCGCCTCGAACTCCAGGCGCTCCCCGAGAGCCTGCTCGGTCGAGCGCCGCTCCTCCATGAGCGCGCCGAGGCCGAACAGGGGGATCCCGGAGACGAGCAGGAAGGCCTGGAGGCCGCGCACGGCGTGCGCGGCCTGGGACACCGTCGCGGAGCCGCTGCTGCTGGTGGCGGCCAGGAACGCGAGAGCGGCCGTGGTCAGGAGCGCGAAGGAGCTGCCGGCGGCGCCGAAGCGCGCCGCCGCCCACAGGAGCAAGGGCAGCAGGAGCACCAGCTCCGACTGCTCCCACCAGGCGGGGAAGGGACCCCGTTCCAAGAACGGCGGGGCGAAGATGAGCCCGCCGGCCGCGATCAACGAAAGGACGAGCAGGAGGGCTTCGACCGCTCGCCGGGGCGGCACACCCTTGCGCAGCACCGAGGGGGACCGGATGAGCGACACGAGCACGGGCACCAGGGCCAGCGCGGTGAGCGTGTTCGAGAAGAGCCGCGTCTGCCACACGTGCCAGTAGGGCTCGCCGTGCAGCACGGCCACCGCCGCCGCGTCCACGAATCCCGACAGGATGGGCGCGAGCAGCACGACGGCCAGGATGAGCAGGGCGGCCCGGCGCAAGGTGTCGAACCGGCCCGGCGCATCGCTGAGCCGGTGGGCGAGGCCGGCTCCGACGACGGCCTCGAAGCAGTTCGTCGAGTAGAGGGCGACGATGAGGGACAGGGGGAGCCCGACCTGCACCTGGACGGCGAGATGGGCCGGCAACACCGCGAGCAGGAACCGCCACCAGCGCCGCGGGGGCGACAGGAGCAGGGCGGCGGTGAGGATCGCGTTCGGAGGCCAGAGGATGGACGTGGTCGCGGGCGGGAAGCGGAGGACGAAGCCGAGCTGGGAGCCGAAGTAGTAGGCGACGGCCAGGACCACCGGGCCGAAAGCCGCGTTGAGCCAGACGGTGACGGCGGTCGAGGTGGCGGCGGACGGCCTCTGGGCCAGGGGCCCCGCCGCCTCCGGCAACGTCTCGTCTCGAGGAGGGAACACGCGGAGTCAACGGTACACGAAGTGCGAGGCTCGGGTCGAGGCCCGCCCTCCGCCGCCGCGAGCGATCGGTGCTACAGTGCCATTGTGATGGCGGGTGCCCTCCCGAGCTGGATTTGATGGCTCAGGACAGGCCCAAGGTCCTCATCATCGACGACGACGGGTCGGTCCGCCGGTCGCTCCACCGGCTCCTCCATTGCGCCGGATACGACGTCGAGGCCCTCGAGGGATCGGAGGCCTATCTTGCCCACGACGCGCCCTCGCCGCCGGCCTGCCTCGTCGTGGACATGAAGATGCCGGGCATGAGCGGCCTCGACCTGTACCACGCCATCGTGGGCACGCCGCGGGAGCTTCCCGTGGTCTTCATCACCGGGCACGGCGACCAGTCGGTCCGCAAGGAGGCGATGGCCGAAGGCGCGGTCGACGTGCTCTTCAAGCCCCTCGACGGCTACGTCCTGCTCGAGGCCATCGCGCGCGCGCTGAAGCTGTCGCCGCCCGTCCCCGCGACGCCGTAGGCGCTCGTCACCGGCTCAAGGGGTCGTCCCCACGAACGAGACGACCATGAAGGCGCGCGACGGTACGTCGCGACCCTGGCGCCTGGCCGGGCGGAACGTCCACTTCTGCACCGCCTGGGCGGCGGCGCCGTCGAACGCACCGGCCGTGGACAGGACGCGCGTGTGGGTCACCGCGCCGCCTTCCGAGACGTCGACCTCCAGGACCACGCGTCCGCTGCCGAGGGCGTTGGGCGGATAGGGAGGCACAGTGACGGAGGTGGGCCAGGGGATTTCGTCGGGGGCCACGGTCGTCTTGTAGCGCGGGCTCGCGGGCGCCGCGAAGGTGAGGGCGGGCGGGCGGAAGAAGCCCAGGACGAGCACGTGGCTCGGCACCGCGCGGCCGCCGTCCCGCGCCGGCTCGAACTGCCAGCCGCGCACGCCGTCGGCGAGCGCCGCCCCGTAGGGCGGCACGTCCTGGACGATCTCCACGCTCGTGACCGTGCCCCTTTCGTCGAGCTTGACCTCGCACGCCGAGATGCCCCCCGACTGGACGCTCCACGGCGCCGAATCCAGTTGAGCGGCGACGAGCCGGGGAGGCGTGCGCGTCCCCTGCGCGGCGGCGGTGGCGGCGAGGCAGGTCAGCGGAACGATCACGTGCACGAGAGAGACGTACCTGAACAGTCGCATGAGGGTCCTCCCCGTCCAATCACGAAGGCGCTTCGGTCACTTCGGTCACGGTATCGACTGGCCCGTGCTCCGTCAATGGGACCTGATTTCCAGCATGGGACCAAGGTCCGATTGACGACCGAACGTCGTCGGCCTATGTTCGGCCGAAAATGATGAAACCAGCCCCTCGCCGCCTCTTGCCGACCCTCTGCGCCATCCTCGTCGCTTCCGGGGCCACGGCGACGGCGGCCGATCCACCCGAGCCGCGACCACGCTGGGGATTCAAGACCGTCTTCGACCTCGGGAAAGCCGGCGGTGACTACAGCAACGGCCTCGAGAAGTACATCTCGGGCGACTACGAGTTCTACCGGATGAGCCCGAAGGGCGGCTGGCGGTACGGCGCGGGCGTGGGCTTCGGATCGTTCGCGATGAAGCCCCCCTTCCAGGACGCGAAGGAGTTCGCGCTCCTGCGCACCTACCTGATCGGGACCAGGGTCTTTCGCGCCGACAAGTCCGTGCGGCCCTACTTCGAGATCCAGGCGGGACTGGCGCGTACGCACCCGCGCAGCCTGCTCTTCGCGGATCTCCCTCTACCGGACGACCTCCAGCCCGGCGACAGCCCCACCAAGCCCGCCAACGGCTTCGGAGTCGCGGTCATCCCCGGGGTCGAGGTCTCGCTGGGTGGGACCGGGCTCTCCCTCGACGCCTCGCTGCAGGGACAGTGGTTCAGCACGGACGAGTACGACCTCAGCCCCATCGCCCAGCCCCCGGCCAAGAGCGGAAGCACCCTGGGCGGGCGGATCGGGTTCTCCTGGGTCCCAGGCGGAGGCAAGGGCGGCTACGGACCCGCCAACCCCTGGGGCGTCCACCGGAGCTACGGCTGGGCCACGGGCGAGGTGCTGGCCATCAACCTCGTGGCCTCGCGCCGCAACGAGTACAAGCGCGTGGCCAACTTCAACCAGGTCAGCCCCCGGAGCTGGTGGGCCAACATCGAGGAAGGCTTCACGTACGACGACAACGAGTTCAGGACCAACCAGCTCCTGCACCCCTTCAACGGCAGCACCTACTTCAATTCCGCCCGCGCCAACGGCCACGAGTTCTGGGTCTCGTCGGCCTACGCCCTCGGCGGCGCCTTCATCTGGGAATGCTGTGGCGAGACCCATCCGATGTCCTACAACGACATCGTGAGCACGAGCATGGGCGGGATCGCGCTCGGCGAGATGATGTATCGCCTGTCCACGCAGATCGTGGACAACCACGCGCACGGCAAGGGACGGTTCTTCCGGGAGGCGGGCGCCTTCCTCGTGGACCCCGTCCATGGGTTCAACCGGCTCGTCTCCGGCCATGCCACTCACGACCGGGAGAACCCCGCGGACCCGATGGACTGGCGGCCGCCGGGCGGCGGGACCTTCCTGGCCCTGGGCGCACGCACGATCTGGGGCGACGAGTCCCCCAGCACGGAGGGCGGCTTCTTCGAGGGCAAGAAGACCACGGGCTACTTCGAGCTCACCACCGCTTACGGCAGCCCCTTCGACAACGCGCGCAACAAGCCGTTCGACTCCTTCGACCTGACCCTGCAGTTCAACTTCGGCGACAAGGTGCCGCTGGGCCAGGCCCAGGTCAAGGCGCCGCTGTGGAAGAAGCCGCTCGGGGACACGGCCGCGCCGCGCCACGTCTTCGAGATCGCCCAGCACTACGACTACATGAACAACACCGTCTACGAGTTCGGCGGACAGAGCTTCGGGCCGTCCCTGCTCTCCCGCTTCGACCTCGGGAGCCGGTGGAGCCTGCGCACCCGCCTGGACGGCACGGTGATGGTCCTCGGCGCCATCAACTCCAATTACTCGAAGATCGCCCATGTCGCCGACCGCGAGCGGCTGCGCGAGTACGACTACGGTCCCGGCCTCGGGGCCGCCGCCTCCGCCACCCTCGCCCACGGAGGCCGGCCGTTCCTGTTCGCCGGCTACCGGTTCCAGTGGATCGACGTCAGCAACGGCTCCGTCTACAACAACGACCAGCTCGGGATCAGCTCGAGCGCGAACCACTACATCCAGATGGCGGGGGCGCGCTTGACCCTTCCCATCCATGGGAGCCTCGGAATCGGCGGGGACGGGTACGTCTTCTTCCGCAAGAGCCGGTACTCGACCCCGGCGTTCGACGACATCGACCAGCGCAACCCGCAGGCGCGGGTGTACCTGACCGTGAACGGAATCCGCTGAGACCAACCCCGGAGGTCCCGTGAGGCTCCGCTCACGGGAGGCCGGGTTGCTCGCCGCCGTCTGGCTGATCCTCGGCGCCGTGCCCGCGTGCGCGGAGACCGACTTCGGCGCCCTCGCATCCTTCGCCACCCGCCCGGTGACGGCGATCGGCCTGGAGGGGAACCGGGTGACGAAGGAGTCCCTGGTCCGGCGCGAGATCCGCACTCGCGTCGGAGAGCCTCTCCGTGTGGAGACGGTCGCCGCCGACATCCAGCGGCTGGACAACCTCTCGATCTTCGCGCAGATCGGGGTCGGGGCCGAAGCCGACGGTGACGGCGTACGCCTGACCTTCCGCGTGAAGGAGATGCCCGCGTGGATCCCCTTGCTGGGCTTTTCCTACACCGAGCAGGACGGCTTCTCCGGGGGCCCCAAGATGTCGGCGCTGAACCTCACCGGCCGCGCCATCTCCCTCGGCGCGCGCGCCTACTTCGGCGGCGCCGAGCAGTACTCGGTGCGTCTGGTCTGGCCCTGGATCGGCGCCAACCACGTCTCGTTCGACTTCTACGGGGCCCGCCTGAACCGCACCGACACCCTGAACGACTTCAAGGAGACGAGCTACGAGTTCACTCCCACGGTCGGGACCTATCTCGGAGAGCACGGCCGCCTCGTCGGGAAGTTCTCGCTGTTCCGGATGAAGAGCGACGTCTCCGGCAAGACGCTCTCCCCCGACAACGAGGACGTCCTGCCCAGGCTGGGTGTCTCCCTGGGCTGGGACACGCGGGACTCGTGGCGCTTCCCGCGCCGCGGATGGCAAAACGAGCTGGAGCTGTGGCGGACGAGCGGCGATGCGGGCTTCTGGTCCATGAACCTGGACCTGCGGCGCTGGGTCCCGATCGCGAAGCGGCAACGGGTGCTGTTGAGCGGCCTCGCGTCTCTGCAGAGCGGCACCGTGGACGAGGACATCCCCGTCTACCTCACCTACCGCATGGGTGGCGCCAACAGCATCCGCGGCTACTCGATCGATCAGCTCGGCAGCGAGCTCTACGGCAAGAACCAGCTCATCGGCACCGCCGAGTACTCGCTCAACGTCCTGCGTCTCCGCCGCTGGGACCTCTGGAAGTTCGCGCTCCGCATGGGCCTCGATTTGGCGGTCTTCAGCGACGTGGGCATCGCCTGGAGCGAGTCTGCGGATCTGGCCGCGCATCGGGCGCGCGCCGGGATCGGCGCCGGCTTCCGCCTGCTCGTGCCCGGCTCCGAGATGGTGCGCTTCGACGTGGGCTGGAGCCAGGCCGGTGGCTTCCACTTCCACTTCGCCAGCGGATCCAAGCCGGTGGCGCAGCGCCTCCGGATCCGCTGAGCCCGTGGCCCGGCGCTAGCGCGTCTTGTAGCTGAAGCTGACGGTTGTCTCCTCGTCCACCACCTGTGTCAAGGGTTTTGTCGGAAGACGGCCCAGACCGGCCAGTGGTCGCTGGCTCGCGGGCCGGCCTTGGCGACGCCCACGCGGGCGGGCTCGGACAGGGGCAGGTCGCGCAAGAGGATGTGATCGTAGGAGAAGAGGCTGATCGAGTGTCCGACGTCCCGCGTCGGCCAGGCGAATCCCCGGTCCGCGAAGCGCTGGCCGACCCCCGAGCTGTTGAAGTCGCCGGCCACGATGACGGGACCGGTCACTCGCGCGGCGTCGGCGAGCACGGCGTCCACCTGGTGCGCGCGTCCGCCGCCGCCCATGCCCCAGGGCGAGGTCAGGTGGACGGAGTAGACCGTGATCGGGCGGCCGCCGACGCGGACGGTCGCCGCCACGGCCGCTCGGGCCTGGTGGGTGCCATGGCTGAGACCCGGGAGCAGGACCTTGTGGCTCGACTCGATCGGCCACGGCGACAGGACGGCGTTGCCGAAGTCGCGGCCGGTCTGGGGAGGCTTCGAGGAGGGGTAGTACACGTAGCTCATGCCCAGCGCGTCGGCGATGGCGGCCACTCCCGGCGCATCCATCTCCTGGAGCGTCAGCACGTCCGCGTCGCGCAGCGGAGCCGTCCGCAAGGCCGCGATGGCCTCCGGGACCCGGCGGCCGTAGGCGACGTTGAACGTGACGACGTGGAGGATCGGACCGGGCAGCGGACGCTCGGGGAGGCCCGCTTGCCCGACGTACCGCGGACCCTCCGGGTCGAGGTAGTTCTGGGCCGTCGCGCAGCCGGCGCTGAAAGCGACGGCGCCGAGCAGGCCGAAGGCCCGCTGCCTACCGCTGGAGATGAAGGACACCCGCGTCACCTCGCAGCTCGAGCGCGCCGTCCGCGGACTTCCAGGTGGTGGCCTGCTGCACGAGCATCCCGAAGGTCGTGTCGAGGGGCGCGCTCGGGCACTGGGCGAGCGTGCAGGCCATGAGCCCCACGCTCAGCGCCCCCGGCTTCTCCGTGTAGGCGCCGGCGCAGCGGTTGCAATCGGTCCGCAAGGTGAGGCGTCCGCCCTCCCCGAAGGTCGCGGTGAACCGGTCGGGCTCGGACACCCCGACTGGAGGCTTGCCGTCCTCGGTCAGGGAGACGAGCCGCCAGCTCCCCGCCAGGCCCGAGGGGCTGGCCGCCTGGGCGCCCGCGCCGGCGGACGGCATCGGGCGTGTCGGCCCCGTGGTCGTCACGGCCGGACCACTGCAGGCGGTGGCCAGGGCCAGACCCAGCCCCATTCCGACTCTCACGAACCGTAGCTTGTTCATGGCGGGAATATCGGGCCTGCTCCGCCGGGAAGTGTGGTCCCGGCGTCGAAGGATTTCCAAGATTATTCCGAAAGCCCGAGCCAGGCGATTCGGGAACGGACCCGCCAGCGCCGGCCGTGGGACAATCCGCGCATCCATGGCCGTCTTGTGTGCGGGCGTCTCGCTCCTCGTCGCGATCGCTGGTCCCCCGTCACCGGTGGCCGCGACCGTCCCCCCGCGCCCTCGGGAGGTGGTGGTCCTCTACAGCGACCGCGGACCCTACGTCGACGCGACGCTGGAGGCCAGCCTGCAGACGGCGCCCGGCGGCGCGCACGTGGTCACCGAGAACCTCGACCTGTCGCGCCTGGACGACGAGGACTACGCCCGGCGGCTGGTCGGCCTGCTCCGGCGCAAGTACCGTGACCGCGACGTGGACCTCGTCATCCCCGTCCTGCTGCCCGCGATACGCTTCATGGCCAGGAACGGCGAGGCCGCTTTTCCCGGCGTGCCCGTGGTCTTCTGCGCCGTCGACGCCGGTCGTCTCAAGGAGCTCGACCTCCCTCCGTCCATGGCGGGGGTCGCCGGCCACCTCACCGGCCTTCCAACGATCCGGGCCGCCCTCGAGCTCCAGCCCGATACCCGCCGCGTCGTGCTGGTCGCGGGCGAGTCGCCCATCGATCTCTACTGGCGGCGGCGCGTCCGCGAGGAGCTGCGGGTCCTCGAGCCTCGCCTCGAGGTCGTCGTCCCCGCGGGTCTGACCATGCCCGAGATGCTGGACTTCCTGCGGGCGCTGGTGGACCGGACGATCGTGTTCTTCCTCATCTATACGGAGGACGGGGCGGGCAGCCTCTATTCCACCGACGCCATTCGCCTGGTCGTGGAAGCCTCGCGTGTGCCCGTCTACGCCGCCTACGAGCCGGCGCTGGGCTCGGGCGTGCTCGGCGGCTACATGTTCAGCTACGAGCGGCAGGCCCGGAAGGCGGCCGAGATCGCCCTGCGCGTCCTGCGGGGGACGCCGCCCCGGGAGATCGGTGTCCACGAGCTCGAAGGCAACGCGTTCATGTTCGACTGGCGGCAGCTCCGACGGTGGAACCTTCCGGAGAGCCGGCTCCCGCCCGGCAGCGAGGTCCGGTACCGGCCGCCGTCGGCGTGGGACCAGTATCGCCGCGAGATCCTGGGCGCCCTGGCCGTGGTCCTGCTCCAGGCCGCGCTGGTCGTCGGCCTCCTCGTCCAGGCCGGCCGCCGGCGCCGGGCCGAGCTGGAGGCGGGGCGGCTGCGCGGCGACCTGGCCCACTTGAACCGCGTCTCCACCCTGGGCGAGCTGGCCGCCTCCCTGGCCCACGAGCTGAACCAGCCCCTCACCGCGATCCTCAGCAACGTCCAGGCGGCGCAGATCCTCCTCAGCCGGGATTCTCCCGATCTCGAGGAGATCCGGGAGATCCTCTCCGACGTCGCGAGCGACGACGAACGGGCCGGGCAGGTCATCCGGCGGTTGCGCGACCTGTTCACGAAAGGTGCCGGCGAGAAGGCGCCCCTGGACGTGAACGAGCTGATCCGCGAAGTCCTGCGCCTCCTCCACAACGACGTGACGCTGCGGGGGGCGCTCTTGCGGGCGGATCTCGGCGTCGGCCTCCCTCTCGTCGAGGGAGACCGTATCCAGCTCCAGCAGGTGGTGTTGAACCTGGTCGTCAACGGCCTCGACGCCATCGGCGACCAGCCGCCCGGAGAGCGCAACCTCACGATCCGCTCGTCCCTGGAGAGGACGAAGATGCGGATCGACGTGGCGGACTCGGGCCCGGGCATCCCCGAGTCCGACCGCGAGCGGCTCTTCCAGCCCTTCTTCACGACCAAGAGGTCGGGGATGGGGATGGGGCTCGCGATCGCACGCACGATCGTCGAGGCCCACGGCGGCGACCTGTCGGTGGTCACTCACCCGGGGGCGGGGGCGCTCTTCCGCGTGACCATCCCCACCACGGGGGCCGGAGCCCACTAGCCGGCCTTCCTCGCCTTCTCCTTCTCCTCCAGCTCCTCCATCGTCAGCGTGCAGGCCAAGTAGTACTTGATGTCACTTGGCGGCGGAGTCCAGCACCTTCTGCTGGACGGTCCAGCCGCGCTTGTGGAGCTCGGCCGCCGCCTTGGCCGAGGCCGCGCCCGAGAGCCAGACCTCGCGGGACTTGGCGCCCTCGACCGGGGTCGCGCTGAACTGGTCTACGGCCTCCGTCCAGGTCAGGGAGTCCACCGCCGCCGGCACCACGAACGCGCCCGAGCGCGCGTGGGCCACGAACAGGTTGGGCCGGGGCTCCAACGACGCGATCGGGCCCGTCTGCTTCTGGTACCGCGCCAGGATCTCGGCGGAGCGCCGGAAGAACCGCGCGTCCTCCTCGGAGCGCGCGCGGCGGGCGGCGAGGCCCACCGCCGCGTCGGCGCCGGTCACCCCCTGGAGCGCGGCCAGGGCCGTCACGAATCCCGTCGCTTGGGTCGGCGTGAAGAACGAGTTCCCGAAGAACGCCTTGCGCGTCTTCTCGGCGACTCCCAGGGCGGCGAGCTTCTTGTCGTTCATCGCCTGCAGGTCGGGAGCCGGCATGTCCCAGACCAGGCTGTTGACGGTGGCGACGGTCGAGAGCAGGGCGACGGGGTTGACCATGTTCATGGCGAAGCCGCCCGCGGTCGTGGCCAGGGCCAGGTCGTCGAGCTTCTTCTGCAGCGTGGCGTTGGTGCTGTAGGGGTCCACCTGGAACTTCTTGGCGAGCCCTCTCTTGGCCTTGCTCGCCCCGACCACGCTCTTGGCGGCGCCGGCCGTCTTCTCCCCCGTGCTCTTCTGGCCGGGCACGTCCTCGTCGTCGTCGCCCTTCACCTCGTCGACAGCGGAGTCGCCCGCCTTCTTCGCGCTCTTGCCCACGCCCTTGAAGAGGCGGCCGACGCCCTTGGGGACGCCCGCCGCCGTCTCCACCGGGTTCGTCGCCACGTTCACGACGGCCTGGCCCGTCTTCTTGGCCGACTGGCCCATCGCGCTCGCGAAGGCGTCGGTCTTGCTGATCTCTTCCAGCTTGTCGAGGGCGGCGATCTCCTGCACGCGGACGGCCACCATCTCGTGGCCATCCACCACGTACTCGCCGAAGTCGGACTTGATCGTGAAGCGCGGCATGAAGCCGTCGGTGGGCACCGCGTCCTCGATCTTGAACCGCGGGCCGCTCAGGAGCGCGGGGGGCAGGATCTTCGACGCGCTCTGGACGGGCGGCGGCTCGTAGTCACCGGCGAACGGGAGCGCGACGCTGGCGATGAGGACGCCCAGGAAGCCCAGGGCGATTCCGGTCCCGGCACGAGGCTGCCGCATGAGTTCACTCCTTGTGTGATTGGCGGACGGATGCACGCTCATCCTGGGCCGATGGGCCCCACCAGGCAATTGGACTTTCGTCCCATGCCGCCGCCCGTTAACATCGCGCCACGAGGGAGGCATCCATGCCCGAGAAGGCCACCCGAAGGGAGTTCCTGAAGCAGGCGGCGGTGGGAGCGGCCGCCGCGGGCACGCTGGCCCAGCAGGTCCTGGCCCAGACGAGCCCGGCCGGAGCCACGGCCCTGCCCACCCGCGTGCTGGGCCGTACCGGCGAGCGCGTCTCCATCCTGGGCCTCGGCGGCTGGCACATCGGCACCTTCACGGACGACGCCGAGTCTATCCGCTTCATGCACGCCGCGCTCGACGCCGGCATCACGTTCTTCGACAACGCCTGGGACTACCACGACGGGAGGTCGGAGGACCTGATGGGCCGGGCCCTGGCCATGGACGGGCGGCGGTCGAAGGTCTTCCTGATGACCAAGAACTGCAACCGCGACTACGAGGGCTCGAAGAAGTGCCTGGACGAGAGCCTCCGCCGGCTGCGCACGGACCACCTCGACCTCTGGCAGTTCCACGAGATGGTCTACGACAACGATCCCGACTGGGTGTTCGAGAAGGGCGGGATCCGCGCCGCCCTCGAGGCGCGCCAGGCGGGCAAGGTGCGGTTCATCGGCTTCACCGGCCACAAGCACCCGGCCATCCATCTGCGCATGCTGGGCAAGCCGCACGAGTGGGACACCGCGCAGATGCCCATCAACGTCATGGACGCCCATTACCGGAGCTTCCAGAAGGAGGTGGTGCCGGAGTGCCTCCGCCGCAACGTGGGCGTGATCGGGATGAAGGGCTACGGCGGGAGCCATCCGCACGGCATCATCGAGGGCGCGGGCCTCACCGCCGCCGAGTGCTATCGCTACGCGCTGAGCCAGCCGGTGGCGGTCCAGGTCATGGGGCTCACGACCCTCGAGCACCTCGCCGCCGCCACCGCGCTCGCGCGCTCCTTCCGGCCGCTCGGCGAAGACGAGAAACAGGCCCTGCTCGCGCGCGTGAGGGACGTGGCCGGCGACGGCCGGTTCGAGCTGTTCAAGTCGAGCCAGGCCTTCGACGGTCCGTACCATCGCAAGCAGCACGGGTTCGAGGCCTGAAGGACCGTCGCGCCTATTCCCTCTGGCGGCGGAAGATCTCCCTCACCGTGGCCAGCGTGTCCGCTTCCGCGGTCGGCTTGTCCGGGCGGTGCCGCTTGACGCGGGCGAAGCGCAGGGCCAGGCCGGCGGGATAGCGCGGCGACTCCTGCACGTCGCTGAAGGCGATCTCGACCACCAGCTCCGGCCGCACGTGGACGACGTGGCCGTCGCGCGCGGTCTCGAGGGCCAGGAGCGTCTCCGTCTGCCAGCGCAGCATCTCGTCGGTGAGGCCCTTGAACGTCTTGCCCAGCATGACGAGCTGCCCGCTCTCGACGTCGCGCGCACCGAGGTGGAGGTTCGAGAGCCAGCCCTGGCGCCGGCCGCTGCCCCATTCCACGGCCAGGATCACCAGGTCGAGCGTGTGCGCGACCTTGAGCTTGAGCCAGTGGAAGCCGCGCTGGCCGGCGGCGTAGGGGGCCTGGAGCGATTTGGCCATCAACCCCTCGTGGCCCTCGGACAGGGCCTGGCGCAGGAACCGATCGGCCTCCTCGGCGTCGCCCGTCACCAGGCGCGGCAGGAGGTCCCTCTCCGGCAGGATCTCGGCCAGGCGGGCGGCGCGCTCGGAGTAGGGGAGCGCGATCAGCGCGCCCTCGCCCTCGCGGTACAGGCAATCGAAGAAGAAGGACGACAGCGGGAGCTCGCGGCGCGCCGCCTCGACGTCCTTGGAGCGGCCGAAGCGGCGCATGGTGACCTGGAAGGGCTGGGGCCGGCCGTCCGGGCGCAGGCCGATGGCCTCGCCCTCCAGGAGCAGCTCGCGCGGCTCCAGCGCCCGCGCCCACTCCACGACCTCGGGCACGCGCGCGGTGACGTCCTGCAGCTCGCGCGTGAACACGCGCACCTCGTCGCCCGCCTTGTGGAGCTGGATGCGGGCGCCGTCGAGCTTGTATTCGAAGGCGGCCTCGCCCAGGCGCTCGAGCGCCTCCTCGACGTCGCCGGCGGGGCTGGCCAGCATGGGCGCCACCGGGGCGAGCAGGCGGAGGGAGAAGCGCGCGAGCCCCGCCGCGCCCTCCTCGAGGGCGGCCCGCGCGACGTCGCCGAGGCTCGGCGCGAACATCGCGGCCTGGCGGACCTCGGCCGCGGGCAGACGCGCCGCGCGCGCGATGCCCTCCTGGACGAGGCCGTCGAGCGCACCCTGGCGGATCTCGCCCATCAGGAGGCCGGCCAGGAACCGCCGCTCGGGCTCGCGGGCCCGCTCGAAGAGGGCGCGCAGGGCGCGGGCGCGCCGCTCCCCGGACCCCGCGCCGCGCTCCGCGGCCAGGGCGTCGAACGCGCGGTCCAGGTCGGCCAGGGACAGGGGCTCGCCTCCGGCCGCGGGGGGGCCGGCCAAAACGGCCTGGATCGCGCTCCAGCCCACGCCGATGCGCCCCTGCGGGAGCGAGCCCGTGAGGTACATCGCGAGCAGCTCCGCATCCCGCCCGCGGGCCTGGGCCAGCACCTCCGCGATGAGCGCGACCTTCTCCGTCTTCCGGGACGTGGCGCGCACGCGATCCACGAGGCCGGTCAGCACCGCGAACGGCAGAAGGGAGGGCGCGGGCGTCATCGTCCTATGCTGCCATCGTCGTCACCCGCGATACACTCGCCCTTTCCGCATGTTCGACCTGATCGCCTTCGACGCCGACGACACGCTCTGGCACAACGAGACGCTCTTCCAGGCCACCGCCCGCGAGTTCGCGGCCCTGCTCGCCGGCTACCACCCATCGGAGTGGATCCAGGAGCGCCTGTTCGCCACGGAGATGAAGAACCTCCGCCACTTCGGGTACGGCATCAAGGGCTTCACGCTGTCGATGATCGAGACCGCGCTCGAGCTCACGGAAGGGCGCGTGACGGGGGCGGAGATCAAGACCATCCTGGGCTGGGGCCGCGGCATGCTGCAGGCGCCCATCTCGCTCCTGGACGGCGCCCAGGACACGGTCGCCGCCCTCGCCCGCGAGCACCGCCTCATGCTCCTGACCAAGGGCGATCTCTTCGACCAGGAGACGAAGCTGGCGCGCTCCGGCCTCGGCGAGTACTTCGGGGCGGTGGAGATCGTCTCCGAGAAGAGCGCGCGGATCTACGCCACGATCATGGCCCGCCACAAGGTGGAGCCGCCGCGGTTCCTCATGGTCGGCAACTCGCTGCGCTCGGACATCCTGCCCGTGCTCGAGGCGGGCGGCGCCGCCGTTCACATCCCTTACGCAACGACCTGGGTCCACGAGCAGGTGGCGGACGAGGCGACGTCCGGCAAGACGTTCGCGACCCTGGAGAGCATCCGCGAGCTGCCCGGCTGGCTGGCCGGCGCGGCGGCGCCCGCGCGGGACTGAGGGATCCGGGTCAGCGACCCCCGCGCCGGCGCCGCCACACGCACCCGGCAGGCGTTCAGAATCGGATGAAGATGCCCCCCGTCGCCTCGAACTGGTTCGAGTACTGGGCGTTCCCCACCACGTAGCAGCCCCAGTAGGGATCGCACCACCAGCCCTCGGAATCCGACTTGATGTAGGTCGGCGTCCAGCGCACGCCCAGCTTCACGCCGGCCTTCGGGCTCGGATAGAGCTTGAGCCCGGCCCCCAGGGTGCCCGAGAACTGCGTGTTACCGGTGGTGGTGCCCGACACGCCCCCCACGGAAAAGGGCACTCCACCGTAGTGTGTGGCCCCGAGCCCGGCCATGAAATAGGGCCTCACCTTGGCGTCGTCCTCCCCGAAGTTGTAGGCGAAGTAGCCGTGGTAGTTGTCCACGCTCATGTCGCCGATCTCCCGCTCCGCGGTGCCGGTGACGGCGAGCTTGCTCTTCTGCTGGCCGAAGAGGAAACCGACCTCGACCTGGGGATTGACGAGATAGCCCAGGGTCAGGTTGTAGGAGAACGCGTCCTTGGGCTCGATGCCGTTGTAGACGTTGCCATCGCGGGCGCGGACGCCGTCGAAGGTCACGCCGTCGCTCTTGGTCCAACCCGCGTTGCCGCCGATCTCGATCTTGTGCTCCTGGGCCCGCGCCGTCCCCGCGAGGAGCAGCGTAACCGCCCCCATCCAAATGGTCCGCCTCATGGTCCTTGCCAACATGTTCGTTGCCTTTCTGGTGCGCTGACTCATTGCCCCAGGAGCAACGGTACGGCCCCGCCGGCCCGCGCATCAATCGGACTTTGGTCCTATTGACTCCCGGGCATACGCTTCGGCCATGCCGCCTCGTCTCGCGAAATGGCTCGTTCCCCTGGCCGTGGGGGGTGTCTTGTGGCTCCTTCCGACTCCCGAGGGCCTGCCGCCGGGCGCGTGGCGCTACCTGGCCCTGTTCGCCTTCGTCATCACGGGGCTCGTGACCGAGCCGCTGCCGGGCCCGGCGATGGGCCTCATCGGCGTGAGCGCGGCGGCCGCGTTCGTGCTCGTGGGCAACACGCCGGCGGAGTCGATGCGCTGGGCCCTGTCCGGGTTCGGCAACGACGTCGTGTGGCTCATCTTCTCCGCGACCACGTTCGCGCTCGGTTACGAGGTGAGCGGTCTGGGGCGCCGGGTGGCGCTCCACATGGTGCGCCTGCTCGGGCGGCGGACGCTGGGGCTGGGCTACGGCATCGCGCTCGCCGACCTCGCGCTCGCCCCGTTCACGCCCTCCAATACCGCCCGCAGCGCGGGCACGATCTTCCCGGTGGTTCGGAGCATCCCGCCCCTCTACGGCTCGTCGCCCGTCGAGAACCCCCGGGCCATCGGCGGCTACCTGTGCTGGACGGCCTTCGCCACCACCTCGGTGACCAGCTCGATGTTCCTCACGGCGATGGCGCCCAACCTGCTGGCCGCGGAGATGGCGAGGACGATCGCGGGCGTGGAGATCGGCTGGATGACCTGGATGGTGGGCTTTCTCCCGGTGGGGATCCCGCTGTTCCTCCTCACGCCGCTCGTGACCTACCTCGTCTATCCGCCCACGATCACGCGCGGAGGCGAGGTCGTGGAGTGGGCGGCCTCCGAGCTCAGGAGCATGGGCCCGCTCACGCGACGCGAGGCCATCATGGGCCTGCTCGCGGTGGCGGCTCTGACCGGCTGGATCGCGGGCGGGGAGCGCATCGCGGCCGTCACGGTGTCGCTCGTCGTGGTCTCGCTGATGATCCTGACCGGCGTGGTGAGCTGGGCCGACGTCGTGGGCAACCGGGCGGGCTGGAACGTGCTCGTCTGGTTCGCCACCCTCGTCGCGCTGGCGGACGGGCTGCGGCAGACGGGATTCCTCGCCTGGCTCGCCCAGCGCAGCGCGGCCGGCCTGGCCGGTCTTCCCGCCCGCGCCAGCGCGGTCGGGATCATCAGCCTCTTCTTCGTCATCCGCTACTTCTTCGCGAGCAACGCCGCCCACACCACGGCCGCCTTGCCCGCGTTCCTGGCCGTGCTGCCCGGGGTGCCCGGCCTGCCCGCGAAGGCGGTGGCCCTGACTCTCGTCTACTCGATCGGCCTGATGGGCGTGCTCACTCCCTACGCCACCGGGCCCGCGCCCGTGTGGTACAGCGCCGGGTACATCGCGGGCCGCGACTTCTGGAAGCTCGGCCTCATCACGGGCGCGCTCTACCTGGGGACCGTGCTGGCCGTCGGGCTGCCCACCGCCATGCGTTTCATGCGGTAGCCGTCCAGGCGTGGCACCCGGATTGCTAGACGGCGACACGAGGGTCGTCGCGACCCTGCCCGCAAGCCCTTTGCGTACGGAGAATTGGACACTGGGTCATCGCGCGTAGACAAGCGGCCTCAAGTCGTTCCTTCCGCGCGCCTTTCCTCCAAGACGTCCTGATCGCTCCGTGCTTCCGACAGGAGAATCTTGAATTGAGATATGCCCTTCGCCTGGCCGCGGTCGCCGTGACCGCACTGGTCTCGACCGCGTGCGGGAAGACACGAAGCACCGTGTCTCCCAGCGACCCCGCGTCCATGGCCACGAGCTCCATCGTCAAGACGTTGCAGGTTGCGCCGGCGCGCGTCGAATGCACCGGGGTCGCGCCGCAGATGTGCCTGCAGGTGCGCGAGTCGTCCGACGGTCCCTGGACGCGGCTCTACGACGAGATCGCCGGCTTCGACTACGAGCCCGGATACCTCTACGAGATCCGTGTCCGGGAGGACGCGGTGGCGAATCCACCCGCCGACGCGTCGTCGGTGCGACGGACCCTCGTGGCCATCCTCAGCATGACGGCAACCGCGCCGTCCCTGGCCGGTCCAACCTGGCGGCTCGTCTCCCTCGAGGGCCGCGACGCGCTGCCCGGCGTGCGCGTGACCGCCGCGTTCGCGGAGAACGACCGCGTGAGCGGCTCCGCGGGGTGCAACGGCTACTTCGGACGCGCCGCGGTGACGGGCGCCCAGATCGACGTCGGTCTCCTGGGCGCGACCCTGATGTACTGCGGCGCCTTTGGCGTGATGGCGCAGGAGAAGGCCTACCTCACCGCGCTCGAGAAGGCCGCAACCTATCGCATCGTGGGCACCGCGCTCGAGCTCGGTCCCGCGCCGGGAGTCGTCACCCTCGTCTTCAAGCAGGAGTAGGCGTTGCCCATCCCTCCCACCTACATCGGGGCGCCGAACATCCTTCCACCCGAGAACGGCGCCCAGGGGGTCAGTCGCGGGCGAAGGCGAGAACGACCGCGAGCAGCATTCCGAAGGCTCCGCAGGCCAGGAGCATCACCCCCATGCTCAGGGGAAAGAGTCGGGCCGATCTGTAGTCGCGCTCGCGGTCGGCCTGGCGAGTGTCCCACTCCGACGCGACCCAGGCAGTGCCGTCCTCCTCGACCAGTACCGCCACCCGGTCGCCCTCGCGATTCCGGGACGGACGGTAGAGGCTGCGCGAAGCCACCTGCAGGGTCCGCCCGTCGCGCGTGTAGCCGACGATTGGCCGGTAGCACGTGCCGCGCCGCCGGCCCGCGCCGCAGGAGGCGGTCGCGACCTCGATGACGCGACCGGAGACCTCGACCGGCCTCCGCCGGTCGGGCGCCGGCAGCGTGAGCGCGCGGTAGACCAGCCACCCTCCGCCGGCCGCGGTCAGGGCGGACGAGAGGAAGACGAGGAGGGCGGCCGCCCGGTGCGTGCGGGATCGGGCGCCCCCGGTCTGGATCACGACCCGCCCTCAGGCGAGGGCCAGGGCCACACGGAGCGCCTGGTCGAGCGCGCGTACGCGCCCGGGGGCGAGGCTCGAGACGTAGTCGGTGAGGAAGGACTTCGGCAGGCTGACGAGGGCATCGCAGTGAATGCTCGATTCGTGCTTGAGCCCTTCTTCGAGGCCGACCTCGACTTGCGTCGCCAACCCATCGCGACGCGTGTAGACCGGGGCGCAAACGACGGTGGAGAAGCGTGAATCGATCAGAGTCTGACGGCTGACGACGGCGAAGACCCGAGACCGCTTCGGGTCCCCTCCGCGCGGCCGCCGGACGCGGAAGAGGTCGCCTCGCTTCAAACGTCCGCCTGGTACGCCAGGACGTCATCCATCTCCCGGTTCAAGGCCTCCGCCGACTCGTTCAGGATCGCGAGGTCACGGGCTTCCCGTGCCGCCCGCGCGCGGCGCGCCAGGAACTCACGGGCGGCGTCCTCGATCACCCGGGACCGGCTTCGCGTCCGGGTCGTGGCCTTGTCGAGGGCCTTCAGAACCCGCTCGTCGATCGTCACGGAGGTCTTGACTCTCATACTCCCGATCATACCACCCGATCCCACACCCCTACTCGAGCAGCTCCCGGAGGCGGGCGTATCCTTCCCGGCTCACCGGCAGGCGGGTGCCGTCGGCCAGGATGGCCACGTGGTCGTTCTTGCCGTAGGGCTCGAGAGTGCGGATGCGGTCGAGACGCACCACGAACGAGCGGTGGACGCGGACGAACAGGGACGGGTCGAGTCCGGCCTCCAGGCCGCCCAGGGTCTGGGTCTTGAGGATCGTCTTGCCCTCCGTGCGCAGGGCGACGTAGTCGTCCTGGGCCTGGGCGTAGTCCAGGCGCTCCACCGGGATGACGTGGATGTGGGCGCCGTCCTTCACCACCACCCGGCGGGCGTACTGCCCGGCGGGGCGGGCGGCGCGGGCGAGGAGGGTGGGGTCGGGCCGATCACCGACCCGCGCCCGCGCGCGGGACAGCGCCTCGCGGAGACGCTCGGCGCGATACGGCTTCAGGACGTAGTCGACCGCGTGCACCTCGAAGGCGCGGAGGGCATGGCTGTCGTAGGCGGTGACGAAGACGACCGCGATCTGCGGGTCCAGCAGCTCCAGGACCTCGAAGCCGTCCAGCTTCGGCATCTCGATGTCGAGGAACACCACCTCCGGCTTGAGCTCGGCCGCCGCCTTGACCGCCTCCAGCCCGGTCGCGGCTTCGCCCAGGATCTCGACGTCCGGCTCCGTGGCCAGCATCTCGCGGAGGAGGGCCCGCGCGGGGGCCTCGTCGTCGACGATCAGCACCCGGATCACTCCAGCGCCTCCGCGGGCATGGAGATCGCCACCCGGAAGTGGCCTTCGCCCTTCTCGGCCTCGAACCGCGCGCGGTCGCCGTAGCCCGCGAGCAGGCGGCGGCGGACGTTGGCGAGCCCCACCCCCACCCCGGGCCGGTGGGGCGCGTCGGGATCGAACGGGTTCTCCACGCTGATGCGCATGCGCTGCCCGTCCGTCCGGGCTTCGATGCGCAGCACCCCGCCTTCCGCGCGGGTGGCGATGCCGTGACGAATGGCGTTCTCGACCAGCGGCTGCAGGAGGAGCGGCGGGAGCCGGCAGGCGCGCGCCCCGTCGTCGACACCCTCCTCGACGGAGAGCCGCGTGCCGAGCCGCAGCCCCTCGATGGCCAGGTAGGTCCGGGCCACCGCCAGCTCCTCCTCCAGGGTCACTCCGGGTCTCTCGCCGAGGGCGAGGGTCTTGCGGAAGAACTCGGCGAGCAGGACGCACATCTCGCGGGCCTGGACGGGATCCGTGGACACGAGGGCGCTGATGGAGTTCAGGCTGTTGAAGAGGAAATGGGGATGGACCTGTGCCCGCAGCGCCCGGAGCTCCGCCTCCCGGGCCAGGATCGACAGCTCCATGGAGTGCTGCTCGGCGCGCCGGGTGGCGTCCACGCCCAGGAGGACGTAGTGGAAGGACATGGCCAGGAGGTAGACCAGGGCCCCCGCGGCCATGACTCCCGCCGACTGGGCCTGGTACGAGACTTCGATCCCCGCGCCCGGCCGCGTGGAGCCGACGAGGCGTGCCACGGCCCCGCCGAGGTAGGTCCCGGCCAGGCCCGTGAGCAGCGCCCCGCCCGCGTGGGTGAGCAGGAGACGGGAGACGGACGTCTCGTAGACGGGCAGCGCGCGGCAGAGGTACCAGAGGGGGAGCAGCAGCAGGGTGGCGGCCATGGACAGGGGGAATGCGATCAGCGCGGCCGGCGCGGGAGGCAGCGCGTTGCGCCCCTGGGCCAGGAGCGCCGTTCCCGCGAGGGCCACCGGCACCGAGGCCGTCATGTACACCGCCAGGCGCCGGCCGTCGGCGAGGACGGGGTGCACGCTCAGGACCCGATGACCACCGCCCCCATGATCGCGTGGCCGCGCAGCACCAGGCGTGGGCCGCCGGACACGGAAGGGGAGTCCACCTTGTTCTCGAACGCGCCCATCACGGGGACCACGCGCGCGTCCACCGTCCACCCCGCTGGAACCTTGATCTCGATCCCTCCCCAGAAGGCGACGACGTCGACGTAGGCGGTCCCGCTGGTCAGGACCGCCTTCCGGAGGTCGAGCTCCACTCCGCCCATGACGGCGGTGATGGACCCGCCGCGGAAGTCGGCGGATTGGTGGCTGCGCTTGAGGTAGCCGATGAGCGCCATGTCCGACAGGTAGGGCGATTCCGAGACGGTCGCCGCTTCCGCCCGCGGTCCCTCGACGCCCTGCCAGAGCAGGAACAGGCCGACGCCGACCAGGAGCAGGGTCCACGAGGAGCCGAACGTGAGGATGCTCGTCAACTGGAGCAGGCCGCCGAGCAGGAGGAAGGCCACGCCGGCCGCCCGCTGGCCGTCCTCCCTCGGCTGCCGGACCTTGACGATGCCGACCCCGATGAGGAGCAGGGGCCACCACCGGGCGAGACCGTCCGTGCGCAGGACGCCCGCGCTGTCCAGGGTGAAGACGAGGCCGACCGCGATCAGCACGAGGCCGAGCGCGGTGCGGCTGCGCGCGGTGCCCGCGGAGGACGCGTCCCTCACGACGCGTCCCCCATGGGCCCCGCTCCGCCATCGTCGGACCTCTCGCTCCGGCGTTGGGACTGGAGCAGGATCACCACGCCCGCCACGATCAGGACGACCGACGCCGTCTGCCGGAACCCCCAGGGGACGAGGCCGAAGCCCTGGAGCTGGAGGAACGTCCCCATTGCGGCGAGGATCATGCCCACCACCTGGTTCGCGTCGTTGCGGGGAGCCAGGAGGAGCGGGAGTCCGCTGGCCACGAGCACGAGCGGCCAGAACCGGAGCCACAGGAAGAACGGGCCGCGGTCCTCCATGGACGAGGCGGTCGCGGGCTTCCCCTGGGAGATGACGGCGCCCGCCGAATCGAAGACCTGGACCTCCCAGAGGGAGTAGCCGTACGGCGTGCCGCGCCGGGTCCCCATCACGCGGACATAACGGGCCGTCGCGTCCACCTCCTGCTCGTCGATCCCGCCCTTGCCGTCCGTCACCCGGCGCGCCGTCGTCCAATTGGTGCCGTCGCTCGAGACCTGCAGCTCGTAGTCCTTCGCGTAGGCCACCTCCCAGTTGAGCCGGATCCGGCTCAGGGGAGCGGCCACGCCGAGGTCCACGGTGAGCCACTGCGGATCGCGGAAGGCGGACGACCACCGCGTCTTCGCGTCGCCGTCCACGGCGCGCCCGGCTGCGAACTCCGTCTTGGGTTCGCCCAGATCGATGCGTCCCATGTCGTGCAGGGTGAAGAGTACGCCCATCACGACGAAGAGGCTCCCCCAGACGATCTTGGCCACCCGCTCCTGCCGGAGGGCCCGCGCCCTCGCCCCCGTGCGCTCCATCATGTTGCTCACCTCTCACGGACAAGATGCGGGTGGACGGCTGGGGTCGCACGTTCAAATCGGTGAGCGGGGGATCCGGAGCGGCGGGCGGTGGAACGGCCGCCCGCCGACGCCCGCCCACCACCGGCCGAATCGGGCAAGACGTCCGGCCCTCCGCCACCGTAGATTGCTCGCGAGAGGTGGATGACGGAGACCGGCTTCGCCTGGGCCGTCAGCTCCTCGTGTTCCGGCGGGCCGGCGCGGCTGCACCGACGTGGACGGACACGGGGTAACGGTCAAGTGGAGTATCCTTACCTTGGGTAAGGGTGCCTTACGTGATGTAAGGAGGGTCAGTGCCAAGAGCGACGGTCACGAGCAAGGGGCAGATCACCATTCCGCGATCCATCCGGCAGGCGCTCAAGGTCGGGGTCGGCGATCGGCTCGACTTCGTGCTGGATGCGGAGGGGCGAGTCGTCGTTCAGCCGGCGGTCCGCGACATCGGTGACCTCAAGGGGCTTCTTCGAAGGGCCGGCCGGAAGCCTGTGAGCATCGAGCAGATGAACGCGGCGATCGCCCGCCAGGGCCGGTAGGAGCGATGACGGGCCTCGATACCAACGTCCTGGTCCGCTATCTGACCCAGGACGATCTCGCTCAGGCGAGGAAGGCCAACTCCCTGATCGACGGCGCGGTCGGCCGCGGGGAACCGCTTCATCTGGACGTGGTCGTGGTGTGCGAACTTGTCTGGGTCCTTCGCGGCGCGTACCGGTTCGGCAAGCAGACCGTCGCCGAAGCCGTGGCCAGGATCCTCGATGCTGCCCAGTTCTCCGTCGAGGACCGAGACCTGCTGAGGGACGCCCTGGAAGCTTACCGAGGCGGCCAGGGGGATCTTGCGGACTATGTCCTGGGTCTGCGAAACCGGAAGGCCGGATGCAGTGCCACGGTGACCTTCGACCGAGCCCTGAAGAGGAACGAGTTGTTCACCGTCCTGTAGTGTGGAACCCTCTCCGTAGGCGGCCACCGTCGTCGGTCGGGAAAGCCAGCACGGCAGTGTGGAGGTCAGCGATGAGAGCGATGGGTCTGGGCGTGACGGGCGCCCTCGCGGCCATGGTCGCGGTGACGGCCGGTGCGAGCGGGAAAGCCGCGACCGCCACGGCGGGGGCAGTCCGGGCCCCGAACGAGACCGTCGGCCGGTTCGTCTGGCACGATCTCGTGACCTACGACGTCGCGGCGGCCCAGAAGTTCTACGGGGCGCTCCTCGGCTGGGAGTTCGAGTCGAAGACCCGCAACGGCCGCCCCTACGTCGTCGCGCGGTCGGGCGGCCAGCCCGCGGGCGGCATCGTCCAGCGTCAGGAGTCGAGGACGGGGCCCGCCGTGTGGCTGGCGTACCTGTCCGTGGGGGACCTGGATCAGGCGCTCGGGCAGGTGACGTCCGCCGGGGGCAAGGTGGTGGTTCCCCCGACCCTGGTCGGCGCCTACGGCCGCGTCGCGGTCGTGCTGGACCCTCAGGGCGCGCCGCTCGGCGTCGCCGGCGTGACCGGGACCCTGCCCGCGGAGCCGGCGGAGCCGCCGCTCCGGCGATTCTTCTGGATGGAGCACCTCGCGAAGGACGGCCCGGCCGCGCTCGCCTTCTACAAGAGCCTCGCCGGATACGAGAGCAGTGTCGCGCCGACCGAGCGTGGCATCGACTACTACGTGTTGAGGCGCCAGCGCGCACGGGCCGGCCTCCTGCAGCTTCCGCCGGAGTTCGAGGGCGTCCAGCCGAACTGGCTGCCCTACGTCCGGGTGGAGGATCCGGCGGCGCTGGCCGCGAAGGCGGTCTCACTCGGCGGCAAGGTCGTGATCGAGCCCCGCCCCGACGTCCGCAAGGGCACGCTGGCGATCGTCACCGACCCGACGGGCGCGGCCCTCGCCCTCCAGAAGTGGCCTCTCTAGGCCGGAGGAGACAAGGATATGAACCGCAAGCACGTCCTGCGCCTCGCCGCCTTCGCGCTCCTGGCCGTCGTCGCCCTCGGATCCGCCGCTTGCGTCACCACCGTGGGCGTGGGCGTGGTCGGCCCGGTGTATGGAGGCGGATACGGCAGTCCGTACCACGGCGCCTACGTCGGGGGACCGGTCTGGCCCTAGGCCCGATCTGACCAGTCTCACCTTACGCCCGTGGGGTGGTGAGCAAGCGGTCAGTCGCGTGACGACCAGCCTCCGGCCGTGCTCGCACGTGCCCGAAGGAACTGGTTGATGAAGATCCGCATCGCGTCGCGGCCGTAGACGGCCGTGCCGCGAGCGGATTCTCCAGGAAGGGACCCGATCGCGCTCACGAACCCGTAGGGAACGATCGCGCCCTCCTCGAGCGCGAACACCATCCCACCCGAGTCGCCGTGCGAGAGCTCCCGGTAGATGAACCACTGGGGGCCGTAGGCGACGGTGCGCGCCCGGATCGGCAGGACGGCGGCGCGGTGCCCAGGTGCGGCCAGGTAGAGCTCCATGGGCAATCCGCCGTCGCGATGCTGGAAGACGGCCAGCCCGAACGGCTCTCCCACGACGGCCTCTTCCAATTCCAGGATGGCCATGTCCGTCTTGCGGACGTCACGCTGCCCGGGCGGCGGCCACACGAGCTGGGCGCGTGAGGAGCGCATCCCGATCGCGACCCCGAT